>CAIPOF010000001.1 GCA_903866605.1 uncultured bacterium
ATGGATGATAATACTGGTTGCTGGATAATTGTTTTATTAGTAGTAGTAGCAATTTTAATAAAATGGATAATTTAGAAACACTATGTCTTAGATGTCACGGTTTAATACACGGTAATAAGTTAGTTTAACAATCAATAAGTATGTTTAGAGATGTCTTGAGAGGAGACACGATGATAGACGGTAAGCAACGAATAGTCGCACCAGAGCAAGGTGAATGGGTGGATATAGACAAGAATTTTGAGATTCAATGTTGTGATTGCGGTTTAATTCATGGCTGGGAGTTACGGGTTCATAAAAATAAAGTTCAATTAAGAGGTTGGAGGTTACAAGATGGACGAAAAAGCGATTGAAGAATTTATTGGTGTTTGCAAAGTATGCGACAAAGAATTAGACAAAGATGAACAATCGGTTCTGCCAAGATTAAATAACAATTTTAAACTTGACAAGCGGTAGGCTAAGTCTTTAAATAGAAATACCTATTCCTGCCAGTCTGTAACTATGTTGTCGGCTGGCAAAGAATGGAGGTTGTATCTAAAGATTTTATTACCCATCATGGTACTGGCCATCTCAAAACAGTTGTTATTCACGCCAGTTATGGGGGCAGCAAAAACCGATAATACACCTACAGTAACAGACCAAGGAGATAATTACATCACAGCAAATCTAATAGTGGATACGGCAATCACTCCGCCAGACCCACCAATGGAAGTTGCTGATACTCGTTTCCCGTGGGGCTGGTGCACGTACTACGTGGCTTCTAGAACCAACGTACCGTGGACTGGCAACGCTGGAGAGTGGCTTACTCAAGCCGAAGACTATCATTACAACACTGGTGGTGAACCTCAGACTGGGGCTATCCTCGTAGAAAACGTAGGACGTCTTGGTCACGTAGCCCTTGTTGAAAGCGTTAATCGTTCTAATCATACCTTCACTATTTCAGAAATGAATTACAAAGGTTTTGGAATTGTTTCCGAGAGAACCTTACCTTTCAACTATGGGGCTATTAAAGGCTTCATTTACCAGAGTTAGACAGCACCTTATAATAAAATTACAATCTAGGGAAAATTGTTTTTTGCATAATCCGAATCACCAAACGGGATATTTGGTGGTTCTCGCCTAGGCCGTCAAGTTTTGTTTACCCCTTTCCTGGCGGTCCAAGCGAGAATAAATTAAAAAGGAGGTTTCATTGAAGATTGTAGACGAGTGTTTATTAATGAGACAGTGCTCACGCTTTGATAGTTGCTCGGCCCCGAAGTGTCCATTAGATTTTAAATACAAAAAGCGTGTTCGCTACACGGAAGACGATTATTGCACAATGCGTAAGAGCGTACTAAAAAGAATTGCTGGCGAATATTTACCAAAACTGCCTTGGATAGAGACTTTAGATAAAGTAAACACACGAAAAGACATAAATAACAGGTAGAGAACCGCTGGATAAAATGACTAACCTGAGGAATATAATCTAATTTTAAAAGACGCAAAAGAGGTAAACTTGGATTTGATTAGAGACCTTCTACAACAGAAATTTAGTAAAAAGAAGACTAATAAAGTCTATTTGATTGCGTGCGACATAGCTAAGGCGACTGGAACCGCCCCGAACCGCTGGCTGAGAATGGTTAAGAAAAACGAACACGCAGTCCAACGTGCTATGAATGATTTAAAAGAATCAGAAAATATTAGAAATAGAGCTGCGTATTTTTCGTGGCTCTACAAACACTATGACGTATGATTATATTTGTAAAACCTGTGGTAAAGAGTTAGAAGTAAATCTAACAGTAGAACAATATCTTGAGTCAGAGAAACCAGTTTGTTGTGGCAAGGAAATGAAAAGAGTTTGGACAATATTAAAACTATTCACTGAGACTGGCAGTGGTATGATTAAGTGATTTAGTTCTTTGGTTTATAGTTCTTCCAAATATCTTTAAAATATTCTGTCGACTGTTCTGTAATTAAATTATTGTCTTGGACATATTTATAATATGCCTGTCTCTTGTTCTCTGGCATATCATTTATAATATTATATAGAGTGAAGGCTTTAGTCATATCATTAATGCCTAAATCTTTGACCGCACTATTTATATCTGCAGCTTTTTCATCATCATTCTCTCCGCTATACTTTGGGTTATTCATTGCATCACTAATAGCTTTTTTCACAGACGGACCAGCGTTCCTAGTTATAATATCAATTTGGGATGGTGTTAATGTAGACTTCCTCATTTCCGTACCAGAACCTATAGTTTGGTTTTTACTAACTAAGCCTAAAGATATTTTCGCTCCACTATCTTTTAGCCTTTGGAGTTCTCTTGTCCCTGGGCTTGAACGGTCATCAGACGGATAAGTCGGGTCAAGTAGAGCAGCCACCGTGCCAGTCGCTTTTGGTATAGGCTCACCAGTAAAATCAACTTTCTGTGGCAGATGATTTCTTAAACCTGGAATTTTACTTTTAATCTCATCTAAAACAGTATTTGTTTCTCTTTGCCAATGGTCTATACCGCTAGCGATATTAGAAACTGCGACTGGGACCAATGAACCAGCATACTGTTTTAATAGTCCTTCCTGTTTCCCAGACGGGTCTTGTAAGGCGGCTATAATAGCGTTCACATCTTGGACATATGGTGCGTTAGTAACACCTTGTTCGGCTGAGATACTGGCAGAACCTAGACCCTTTAGAATATTACCAGCGTTTTGTTTAGTCCCTTGCATACCACTGGCGAAGTTGGCCCCGATAAGCATAATATCACCAATGTAGCCGATAGAGTTTAACTGTCTCCAATGACCTCCGATTTTAATAGAGTTTTCTGTTCGACCTTCTTTGGCCCAAAGTGCTCGTTCTGTCGGGTCTGTCGGGTAACCTAAACTAATATTATTCTTCATAAACGCTTCATAGCCAAGAACTGCTACACCAATTCCAGTTATACTTCTAGCCTCTTTCTGAGTGAAGTCTCTAGTATCAAAAGTACCAGTTCTAACTTTATCCATTGCTGATTCGAATATAGCTTTCGGTATACCTATCGGAGAGTAGTCAATAATCTTCATAGCAATAGATGATGGTATCTGAGAGAAAGGTATAGCGTACCCACCTGCGTTACCAGCTGGTTTAAAACCACGTTTAATACCAGATAGGATTTTAGATAAAACTGTCTGGTTCTGGAAAGTAGTATATCTTGCTTCGACATTAGCCCTCAGAGCCGCACCCTCTGGCGTGTTTCTACCATACTTAAATAAGTTCTCATCATCATCTGGGTGTTCGGCTGCGTACTTAGAAGCTTTACCGACAAAGTCAGTGATAAAGTTTTCTCTTTCAGCACCTTTTAAGCTTTGGTTTATGGCTTCAGTTGAAGCCATATCAAATAAGCTATTAAGATGTTGCGAGCCGAAGAATGGTTTGTATAGAGAACCGTGGAGTCTTTGGACACCTTTGGTATAAGCGTCGAATATCTTACCAGCGAAACTATCTCCGTAGTTAGTTCTATTCATAAAGTCCTGAGCATAACCGCCTGAGCCAGGGGCATTGTATCCGTGCAAAAAGTTATCAACAGCATCTCCGACACCCTTCATAGCACCGCCCCACATACCACGTAATGTAAAAGATATAGTTCTCTTTTTTTCTCCTATATTTAAAAAGTCTGGCATAACTTTGTTATAACCGACCCTAGTTATATCAAGTCCAGTGGCTACTACATCTTTAGTCTTTTCCATTACGTTACTGGCAGTATGAGATACGATAATTTTTCCTGGAGTTCTAAGAGCGGTAAGTAATCCCGTTTTCCATACATCAAAAGCCCTGTCGCTGAAAGAGCTAGGGATTAATTTTGCGATATATTCTTTTAACTTATCTTGGGCTACGCTTTTATCACGTCCAGCGGCCATATTTTGTACTCTTTCAGCTTCTTCACTAATATATTTGGAATCAGATTCATTTAGATGTGGAATACGGAGTTTGGCTGCGGCTAAGTCTCTATAATCTTTATCGTTTAAAGCACCAGTGTTAACCAACTTATATACTTTCTCCATAAATGTATCTTGAGTTTTACCTTTAGGGGCCTTAGAGGCGAGTTGTCTTAGCACTGAAGCCTTAGCCTCGTTCATCTGAGTTTTTAACTCGTCAGCAGCTAATTTAGAGAAATGGTCAGCAGCCTCGGGAGTGAACCCTTCTTGAACCATTTTCTGGACAATATCAGAAGCAGCAGTCTTTTGCTCAGCAATACTGCGAGTCACAATGTCTCTAAGCTTCACTCCTTGGCTAGCGAGTTCCTGTTTCACAGCCTTAGTCACAGTGCTAGATGAGACGGGTGGATTAGCTTCGCTCTTTTCGTATTCTTCCAAGGCGTCTAGTATCTCAGGATTATCAGCAAACTTTTCTTGGACTACGCCTTTAGCCATCTCGTAAACACTTTTAGCGGTTTCATCTTTGCTGAACATATCTTTGATAAGTGATAGAGCTGATTTAGGAATAGATGTTACTTTCCCTTTTTCTGGTAAACTCTGCTTGGCAATCTTAAATAACTCATTTACTAAATCATTTACTTTGGCTTTCTTCTTGGCTGGCGACATCTCATTAATAACTTTAGAACCCAGTTTATTAGCGTCTTTAGCAGTTTGGTCAGCCTCACTCACAACCTTTTCTGAAGTTACCCTGGCACCGCCCTTAATCTTCTCCCCAGCTTTAGCAACAGCCTCAGCTATCTTATCAGTGACATTTTTTACTACTTCACTTGGTTTAACTGTTGGTTTACCGTCAAGACTTATCTCGGTAGGCAGTGTCGGATGTTCGATAGAACCCTTAATATCTGAGACAACTTTATCTATTTGGTCTGCCCTGGTATCCTGGGCTTTGTTAATTAGCTTTGTACTATATGCTAATATACCCTCAGGTGAGAGTGCGTTTAGAATAGTGGCGGCCTGTATAGCTCTACCATGCTCAGTTAGGTTTTGGGCTACCATATCAGCGACTTGGGCGGCACTATCAAATCGTTTGTTCTTTTGGAAAAAGTCTATTAAATGTATTCCAGTGGCTATGCCTTTATCATCTAACATACTTTTAAACCCACTCCAACCACTAGTTTTAGAGATTATACTATTAAATGCTTTCTCAGGGTCATCATTTACAAACTTAGCAGCTTCATCAGAAAGCTTCTGAGTGTCTCGTGGCATATACTTAGAGTTAGGGTTCTGGTTAATAATATTTTTAAGTTCATCCTCAATATTTTGAGAGCTTTTTAGTGTGTCTACAAAACCTCTGTTTTTAAGTAATGGGTACTTAGCTAGTATATCAGCAACCTCTTTTGGTTTATTAGCATATTGGCTAAGAACCTTACTCATAATCGGTAAATCTTCTTGTTTGACTAACTTACCCATTTCGAGTAGCTTTGAAACATCTTCTAGTGATTTACTCTTAGATATTTGATTGATTATAGTTTTGAGGCTAGACGCCTCTTCCTCAGGGTTTATCTTTCCCTCTGAACCAATAACAAATGGGAAAGCTAAATTAGCAGCGGCACTAGCGATTGGATTTTTTATATTTAAGGCTTTACCTATATTAGAATTACCAGACTCAAAGTTCTTAACAGTTTGATTAAGTTGATTAACATTTGGATTAGTTATCTTCTCAGCAGAACCCATAGCCAAAGCAGAAGCAGCGTTGAAACCAACTCCAACTGGTGTTGCGTTAAAAGCTGCCTGAGCACCTCCCAATAAACTCTCTAGTTTACCAGTAGGTTTAGGAGGCAAGTCTCCGACAATACCACTTTGCTCATCTCCTTTTTTTGGCAGAAGAAACTTCCCAAGTGGGCTAGTAATATTTTTGTTTATATACTTAGGGACAATATTGGCAGCGTTATAAGCAATGTTACCTGGTTTATTAAATGATGTATTTGTTTTATCAGCAAGACCCCTAGCTATTTGGTTAGGTACTTCTTCTAGTCTCTGTAATGGTCCTGGATTATATTGGCTTATTGTTCCCCCTGGGACCATCTTCCCATTAACATTCACCATAGGAAAACTAGGAGCAGCTGGTTTGGGCTTATTAGTTTTACCTCTAAGATTATTAAGCCAATCTTGGATAACTGACATTGGTTACTCCTCTATACTTTAATTGGTTTTGTTAGGGTCGAATTTGTCAGCGGAAGAACTGCTAGTAGAACTACTGTACTTATTTCTATATTGACTTTGTAACGTAGCCCAACCACCATTAACACCTAGGTAATTATCAATATCTTCATTAGACATAACTGTTACAGGGAAGATAGCTCTAATCTTATTCCAAGAATTAGCCCACGATTGTCGCAAATCTGCTTCATTAAGTTTTGGGTTATTAAATATATTAGTTATATCTGCTGAGGCTTTAGTCGTTAAAGAATTTAGTGTAGTTACTTGTGATTTGTCTATTGTGGCACCAGTCCCAGGTACGGTAATAGACCCAGCAGCTGTCCCACCACCACTCGCAGTCTGAGCCTTATACATAGCCATCTGTTCGTCAAACTGTTGCTGTTGGACAGTAGCCTGTTTTTCTGCTAAGTCTTGGTTCTGTTGATACTGGATACCTGCCTCACCTATTTGGGCGATTTGTTGTTGAGCAGATTGTTGAGCAGCAGCCTGTTGAGAAATAATACTAGCAATAGAATTTTGGATTTGGTTTTCCTCAGAACTCTCATTAGAGGCTAATACATTCTGTTGTTGAGCTAAATATTGATTAGATTGGTTGGTTATATTTTGTTGAGCGGCCATCTCTGGAGTACCTTGAGCTGAAGCGACACCAGCGGCAGCGGCTTGTGCCTTGGATTGGCCCAGAGAACCTTTTAGCTGAGTAGTAACCTGGTCATTAAGATTCTGAAGTAGACTAGCATATCTTTGTTGAATTTGAGGTAGTTCAGAGTTTAACGTCTTTAACTCTGGAGCATAAGTATCAGGTATATTCTTTAATGCTTTTTCTTGCTGGGCCATTAAATCGGCAGTAGGGCCATATTGAGAATTACTAGACCCACTTGAAGCTGGTTTAGTTAGACTATTTTGAGCGGTCATGCCACCGCTAGTCACACCGTAAGCAGATGCTAGACCAGGATTTTTGGCTAATGCTCTTTGGTTATAGGCTGATAATCCTGATGCTTGACCATTAGTTGATTTTGGAAGTGTTGCCATAGTTATTCTCCTAGGTGGCCTGGGTTATCCCGACCACTACTCCGTTTTGAATTGATATTGTGCCTGTCTGACCGCCAGGGTTTATCGGACCACCTACATTATATGAACCATCTTGGAATCCACCAGTAATCATTGAACTTGGGATACTTTCAATTACATTCGCTACATTATTAGCAGGTATAACATATGTCATTGTTTTTAATGGGTTTCGGCAGTATTGGTCATACCCATAATCTGTATAAGTTTTAGGAGATTGCTGCTGATTCTGGTTCATTTATTACCTCCAAAAACCTCGTAGTAGTAGATTAGTCTCCTCAACTCTGGTCTTCCATCTAGTGAAGTGTCAGATATTTGGAACTGTATATTCCTTGAATATGAACCAGTGTTCTTCGGGCTGAAGTAGTTTTTAGTAATAGGAGAATATAAGTCTCCGACACTAATCCATTCGCCACCATCTATACTGACCTTGGATTCACATGAATCGTATGGGCTAGCTTCTACGTACATCTTGTTATACTTCTTGTCAATCTCGGGGGCACCTTCATCGAATACAGGAGTTCTCAAAATCATAGAGATTGGGATACCGTTATCATTATTGCCAGTGAACATCGTGAAAGTATTTCCTTTATCATCTCCGAACAATAGCTGAGAGTCTCCGTTCTTATCAATATAATCTCCCCATGCAGTCGGTTTGTTAGCAAATGTATGAGTATAAAACTGAGATTTATCAAAGTCTAAATCTACAATCATGTTCTTCAGACTCAAATCATCTAACTGCATATCTCCAATAGAGCAATAATAATGCTTCTTGTATACCTTACCCTGGGCGTCGGCTATATCTTGTCCAGAAATATTATCTATTACATCGTCTAAAGGACTAGATAGAATATCAGGGGTAGAACCTGAGTAACCCCAGATACCATCAGTGTTTAGCCAGAATGTATAGTCTTTGTATGAGTCTACGGAACCGTTAGATGTTGTAGTAATTAAGTTCAAGTCTTCTACTGACCAAGATAAGTTATTACTTTGGAATCTATAACTAGCACCTTCTTTGAAGACTAGGAGTCTATTATATGCTTTGTTTAGGCCATTAATAACACCGTTATAATCAGGGTCTACATATTTGTACCCTGCCGTAGATGGGTCTGCCAAATCAATAGTCCAATCAGTTCCGTCATTGACAGTTGACCAGTATAGAGAGCTAGGACCAGTCCCACTGGTTTGGCCAGATAGTTCATTTGTAGAACCAGCAGCGTAAAGTCTACTTAGATATACAGCTAAATATTTACATCTAGGAGGAACTGAGGTTGACGTAGTCGGAACGTCAGTACACGTCACACCGTCAGACGTATAGAACATTGCGTTCTGACCATTAGAGAAGAACATCTTACCAGATAATACCGCCACACTTAAACGACTGACTAAGCTTAAACCAGTTTTAATTGGAGTTCCCCAGTGCAGTCCATCTCCAGTCATAACATTATAGCAATAAATGTTACCGCCAGAGACCCTAAATAATAATTTCTTTTGTACTCCTAAGTTATTCCAATAAATAATCTTGTCTACTTTTCCATTGTCTGGGTTGTCTAAGAATTTTGTGTAACCTAGACGTTTCGTTTTAGAACCAACTTTCTCTGAGGTAGCGTTTAATAACATCACAAATTCAGACGGTTTCATAACTGGTTGAGAAACGTCACGGTTTAAACCTTCGAAAAATGATAAGTAAACTGGGGTGGCCATTAGACTACATCCTCATCTCTTGTCATTAATAATGCTGGGTCAATAATTCTTACGAAGTCTGGATATTGAATCTGACGATTAACAATATCATCTTTGAATTCATTCATCCTTTTTTCTACTAAACCTTGATACATATCAGTCTCGGTTGGTTTGTGAATCTGGCTAAATCTGAACATCAGATAGTCTACAATCATATCCGTGTAATCTTGGTATGGATAAATAAGAGTGTCACTAGCAGAGACTAACTTAACTGGTGCAGCATAATATAATATCTTATATGTTCCCGACACTGGTGTTGGTTTAAAACCTATAGAAGTATCTTGGAAATAGTATCTTGGAGAATATGATGAATATGTATAATTAGGGTCATCATCTCGTAAATCTAGTGGGAAAGCTTCTTGGTACTTGGCACCATTACCAGCTACCCAAACTCTAAATATTTGAGCTGGATTAGTTAGAACCTTAGTCAAATCATATGTTTCAACGCCACTTGTTAAGTTCAATGCACCAGAATCTTTAAGGCCATATTGAATATCAGCTTTTCGAACCTCTTGTTGCATTTTACGGTAAATTTCATTAACCCATTTAACTGCTAGGACTCTGTCTATTCTTTGCTCATTAGGGTCATTAGCTTGTTTAACAAACCTATCAATTATACCTTTAAGAGACTCATCGGCTATCCCAGCCGCCTGGAAAGAATCTGACACAACTGACTCAACGCTGTTGATTGAATTGAAATATGTGAACCTATACCAAGCAGTAGCAGAGCCAGTAGAGTCATCATAGAAAGTCCCATCGGGATAATTAACTGCCATGGGGACTGTAGCTAACAATGTATAAGTTCCAGTCTGAGTAGCTGAACTATAAAAATTAACAGTATCGTATTTTATATATGTAAGTTGTGTGTCAACAGAATGAGGAAATTTGTATGCAGTATTAGTTATAGAATTATTACCAGTGACCCCAGTAACATTTATAATTTCGGCTTTTTCATTCCCATAGTTTTCAACTAAAAAATTATAACCAGCGACTATGCCATAGTTATTAGATACTAAAGTTGTTACATCACCGATGTTTATATCATCAGACGATAGCGTCTGAACAAAATTGTCTAGATTCGGGGGCGATGCCCAGATTAAAGCCATGGTTCTCCTATTCTGGTTTAGTTGGCCAAGTTACATTTTTTATATCGGGTGTATTTTCTGGTAAATCTCTAAGAGCTTGACGATATGTTGCCCACTCTGTTTTTAATTCATCACTCAAAGGGCTGTCAGACAACTGAGTATAATCACATTTAGCCAAGACTGCATTTCTGACTGTTCTTAAATCTTCATAGTTTGTAAAATTATTCATATTTTCTCCTTATAAGTAAGCACAAGTCCAATTAATTACCGTATTTGACCAATTCGAACCATAAATAGCAATGGAATTTGTCCCACTATATGTTGTTCTATAATCCAAACTTATTGTTGTTTGAGTTGTAATAGCGTAACAATTTAATTTGGTAACCGTAGAAGATTTATCATCACTAACATTATCATATGTAGAAGTTACACTTTCTGGTTCAATTTGACCACTGTATATTACTAACCCAGTTTGGACGCTACCTCCTCCAGACCTTTTGAAATATGAGTTGCAAGAATACCAAGCATTCCAAACACCAACTGGCACTACCATCGTTTCGGCGGCGTACCAAGTATTAGCAGTTGGTGAGTTGGTGATTCTATTAGATGTAGAATTTACTTGAATTGTCCAACTACTTGGGTTTATATCAAATCCTGCAGGGGTTTTAGCCGTTGAATAATGTGTGTTAGTAATAGCTACATTTGTTAACTGATAGATTTGTCCCGACCAAAGAGTCAAAGTGGTTTGCGTAGTTCCGTCATAACTGACTGCCATAATAAAACCATCAATATTGCCGCCGTTGTATAACCAAAACTTCATACCTGCCCAATATTTAGTTGTTTGGTCTCCAGGTATTGTTACTGTAGAATAATAGTTTGTATTCTGTCCACCAGTACCACCGACAGTAGCTGATGAAGCATAAGACCATGTGTCACCAGTCGCAATCCAACCGTCTACCGTACCAGTAAATAGTGGAGAGGTAATAGTCTTCTGACCTGTGATAGCCTGAGCAGATATTAAATCTACCACACCAGAGCCACTTAGAGCACGGCTATTAGCACCATCATGGTTGTGACCAGTAGTAATATTAGCTACTTCAGTCTCCAATGTTTGAAGCTCAGTTCTGATTGTAGAAGAAGTTAAATTTGAATTAGACGCTGGATTTGTAATGGTTCTTGCCATATGTTCTCCTTTAAGGTGTTGGTGTTTTTTGGTCCCATTTAACACCAGACTGGTCCCACTTTACGCCAGACTGGTCCCACTTAGTATTTGTATAACTTTGTTCGTTAGAACTAAGAGGTTTTTCAAGTCTTATATCATCCCAATGTGGTTTCTCTAGTTTTATATCTGTTAATTCCATTTGTTCCTTATAAGTTAGCGTTGGCAAGTGCCGCTCGAATAGCAGCTAAAGCACTAGCACCGAATAATAAATTAATACAATCCGATGGGCTTATTTTACCTAAGACTACGCCAATAATAGCGTAGATTGCAGCTAAGATGGCGATAATAAAACTCTTTTTTCCTCTGAGATAATTAATCATAATATATCCTTTCTTATTTTTAGTTTGAGGGGGAGTAATTTTTCAACTCCCCCGTAAGCTCGACTAGTAAGCCGAGTTAATAATTGTTACCACACGATGTGGCATGTTATGAAGATGTTGCCCTCGGACGCCAGCAGCTCAAGCTACATTAATTGGGCCTCCTTATCCCCGAACTTGTAACTCCTCATCTTGGGGTGTGAAAGATGAAATGTGGTCATTGACTGTCGTGATGAACATTTTGCCATCGCCATAAATCTTTTGATGGCCTTGGTTGTCGTATAGGATAAAGTTTATGCGAAACATATCCTGAAAAGTCATCTTATCTCCCAACTTCATTCCTTGGTACAATTCAAGTTACCTCCTCAAGTTCGCAATAAAGTATTCTGTAATAACGGCCGCAGGCTGGGCATCTAAACAAATCTCCATCTTGGTCTTTGCTCCACCACACTAGGTGGCAGTCGCAGAAGTAACACTTAACCATACTCCACCCCCTAGATTGTAAGGTACTAACGTGTCACGCAACTTACCATTTTACATATGGCATAAAGTATAACTAAGATTATTAATACTAATAAAAACTGCATTATTTTATTCCTAAGGCTTTTTCAATAGCTACTAGTATTTCTTTAATCATACTGTTCTTAACCTCTGGTGTGACTGGCACAGTATTACCAGTTGTAGCTGGTGACACTGGGACAAATTCAACCGTGGAATTTTGGTTGACATCCTTGTTGACATCAGGCGTTTTTTGGTTGACATTAACCTGTTGGCAAGGTGGACAAATAGTCGGTTTACAATCAGTTTTCTTCATTAAGATTGAAACCTTTTCGTAATTGTTTAGAATGTTTTTAGCTGTGTTGTCATCGCCATTTAAAATTGCGTTGACATCAGAGTTTAGCCCATCTACATCAACTGTTCCAAGTGTGTATTTTCTAAGTTCAGTGTACAAATTTATGAGTCCTTGTTTTGTAATCACATTAGCTCCTTTAGGTCTTAACCAGCCCATAACGTGCTGGTAATTAAAATTATTTATTTGAGCAGGGTTTGTATCGTTTCCTTTGGGAAAATTCTGGTTGAAAAGCACAATATTGTTGGCGTCAGCAGACTCGCAGATTCCGATATGTCCGTAAGGTGCGTAATCAAATACGACTAAATCACCTTGAATCGGGACTCCACTTTTTGTTATCCAAGTATAAAAGTCATCTCCATAATTCCATTGATTAGCATTTCCGTGGCGTGGTGGCCAGCCATTCCAAGCTAACCATTGTTTAGCAAGACTTACGCACTCTCCTGGATAACTTCCATCCGGTGCAGTGACTTCTTGACCAATATATTTTTGTTTAAATCCATCGTAGTTCATTTTTACTTCCAATTATGAAATATTTGTATTGCTCCCCAAACGATAGCGATAACCGCCGCAATGACTCCTATTACTTTGACAACCAATTTACCTATTTCTTGGTTTACCTGATTGTCCAAGACTATCTTCTTCATCGTATTCTTAATCTCTGGGTCTGCAAGCCACATAATCGAATCTATTTTGGCGTTCATAGTTTTATCACTTTTCTCATTTTGAATACAATGGTTATAAAAGTCTTTCTTCAAATCACTTACCTGAGCCATCTCTGACTCCTGAGCCAAATCTCTTAGATGAATATCATCATCGTGTATCTCAGTTCGGCTGGGTTCAACTATATTTCGGCTATTTAATTCAGGCATCAGACTTTAAACCTCAGTTGCACCAGCAAATTCATTCATTTCAACGATATGTGTAACAGCTTCAACAGCTTCAACCGCCGGTACTATTACACCATTCGGGTCAGTCCACTGCGGACGAGCTAATACTTCAGGAGTGTCGATAATTGTTTGAGGGGTAGGAGTTGTTAAAGCGGTGTAAATCTCTGCAAAAGTTAAATCAATGCCATCTACAAATCTGATAAACGAATAATCAATCTGATTGTTAGCTGGGATAAAGTTCCTTAAATCAGCGGTACGAGCGTCTTTGTCTAGGTACGAACCGATTAAGACTTTGGTTCGGTTTAAAACCTTATCAGCTTCCGCTTTTAAGATGATGTGGTAGGTTGTTTCTACTCCTCTTAGAGTAATTTTTGTGTTAAGTGCCATTTTGTTTCCTTTCTTTAAAATATTTGTAATGTATTCTTTTTAGTTATCGGTGGTGGAGCAGCAACATAGCCTTGCAATTCTGCCAAAGTTCCGCCTATATTGTAGTCTTGGAAAACAACCCAAATATTGTTGTTGGCGTCACAAACCATTCCGATAGGTTCGTAATATGGTGAATTGAATGTTGTTCTTTGTACCATTCCAACCGTATTAAAACAATAAAATATTCCACTGCTTCCTGGTTCATCAAACCAAACATTTCCTGAATTATCAGTCGCTATATTATTAACTTCCCATGGATTGAATTGATGTGTTCCGACAATTGCGTGAGTCGTTGCGTTGATTTTATAAGCATAGCCGTTGCCGTTATCTCCAACCCAGGCAAATCCGTTTGAGTCGAAAGCAATACAACAAGGTGAAACGTAACCATAGGTCGCAGATGGAATGTTGATGGTGGCTAACACACTTCCTGTCGGGCTTATAACCATTACATTGCTATCTAGCCACATTCCCTGTCCACTATCCCAATTACTTGAATTTGGCATAACTAACCAGAGATTTCCCGAAGCGTCAAAAGCCATATCTATAATATTGCAACCAGAGTTTCCTCCTGCTGGATAGAACTCAATATAAGTAAAGTTAGTCGAGTCGTCTACCTTCATACTTTGAACATAATTTCCAACAGTAACAAAAGCCCAATCTCCTGCGGCGCTAACAGCCATTACACCAGCTCCAGGACCTCCATAACGAGCGTTTAAAAGCGTACCACTCAGATTATATTTCTGAAACTGAGAACCGCCGATACCAATTGAAATATATACAAAGTCGTTTATCCTATCGACTGCCAGTCCACCGACATAAGTATATCCAAGGTTGATATTGACAATGACCGCTCCGCTTGGCGTGACACATTCAAGATGTGGTGCGCTGTCTCTATTTATAATCCAAAAGTTGCCAAGTCTGTCCATTCTAATAAGGTTTGGTTGATTTTCAGGAAGTGCAATTGTTTTTAATAAATCACCTAAAGCCATAATTTCCTTTATTTAATTAACAGTGTTACAGTCAAGTAATTTACAGTCGGTGTCGGACTAGCATTAACGGCTACTTGAATAACATCATTGTCGGCGAAGACTATGCTATTCCAGTTGGTAAAAGTCACATCTTTGAGGTATGAAGCACCCGAAAGAGCAGGATAAGAACCTGAACCAGAACCAGAAGGGTTGATTATCGAATAAGTATTTGAAGCAGGGACTGCAGCATTTCGGCGAAAAATATCAATCGCCACATTCCCTGTTACTCCATCAGGAGCAGTTAAGTAAACCCCGACCAAAGTTCCACCCTTCGCCAAAGCGGGGGCAATATCAGCCAAACCAGCTACTAAGGCCGAACCACCGTTTTGAAAAGTAAATGTTACTTCTCTGATTAAGTTAGCGGCGATTGCGTTATGTGTACCTAAGTCCATATCAGCTGTTGCGCCAGTGTAGGGTACTTTTAATGAAATACCTGGGTCTTCACCATACATATTCACACTGTCAAAACTCGGAGTTAATGCTCCTGTACCAGTCAAGACAATACAAAATTGAGCGTATCTTCCCAGTGACGGAGTAGCTGAAAAGTCTGATAAGTTTACACTTTTGTCAGTAGAAGTTTTAGCATTACGATATAAGACAGTGATCGCACAACCAGTCGGCAAGACTTGATTTAATACTTCGCAAACACCAACTTTATTATTTGCACCCCAATCTTGTACTGGTGTATAAATGTAACCTGTTGTCTGATAGGTAAGAACAGGCGGAGTATTAGCAGGTGTAATACAGTTATCTGAAATACGAATCTCATCAACTGTACCGTCCCAATATCCTGCGGTGTTATCCGAACCTAAATAAATCGGGACATTGTTTAGAGTATCAATCGTATAAGCGAAAGCGGTACTGTTAATAAGCGAACCATTTAGGTAAAAATAGATGTTAGTATGGTCGCAAGTAATTGCAATTCTATATTTTGTGCCGTCAGCTAATAAGGTTATAGGGCTTGAGTTGACATTATGGGTCGCTCCACCCGAAGTAACTCCTAAGTTTATTCTGTAACTATTCGAACCTAAAGGAGATAACCAAAGAAGAAAGTGATGTAACCCAGTACCACCGTCATAACACCAGGGCGATCTTGTGCCACTTGTGAAAGCACTAGCCAGGGTAATAGCCATTTCGATAGAGAAAGTAGTGGTGATAGCTTTTAAAGCAGTATCTAATATCGTGCCAGTAGTTTTACCATAGGAAGAAAATTCAGTCTTGGCCGCAGTAAATTGAGCGCCGTTGGTGGCATTAATGCCAGTAATTTGACCTCCTAAGTTATAACCATTTCCTGAAATATCTCTAGTATCACCTGTTAAGGACGGATACCATAAAGCCTTAGTATGAGTGCTACCATTTGCTAATTTATAAACTGGCGCCGCTGACGGAATGTCAGAAACTACATTAACTGTTGAAGAACCATTTAAAGTTTTATCCCAAATGAACGGAACCATTACAAAGTTATCAACTCCAGCCCTAACTGAACCAATTAAAACTACATCGTTACCAGTTATGGTCGAGGTAGCTACATTTCGAGTAATATCATCGGTGATAATACGAGGAGTATCACAACCGCTTGAATCAACCAACATACCTGATAAGTATTTGTCGTTAGTATTAGTTTTAAATAGTTTTCCGATATATGTTCGATTAGCTTTAGTCATTACGACATTATCAGACACAAAGACATCATAACTCGGTAAAGTATTTACTCCTGAGTAATGAGGTACAATATGAACAAATCTTGAGGAGCCATCTTCTCTTGGCCAATAAACAATATCTCCACAGAAAAAGCCCTGCTTAAGGTCAGTAGTTCCAGCATAATTTTTATCTGGACCTTGAGTCGATGAATCTACATTCACAACACCACTAAATAAAGCTGAACCACTATATCCAACTTTTGTTGGGTCAGTTGAAGTACGGCCATACTTAACCCAAGTAACTAAATCTTTTGAACTAGCAACACCTGTTAATCTTTGAGCGACATAAATAGTATCATAGTAAATATAATAAGTATCTCCGACTTTGATAACACCACCAAAGTCGATAGAACCTTGGTCCCACGCTCCCACTACACCCGAAGTAATTACAGGAGTAGTTAAGACATTACCTTGAGTATCTTTACGCTCCCAAACTGGTGCGCCACTTAAATTTTGAACAGCAGTAGCTAAGAAAATTTGAGAAGTTCCACCAGATGTAGGAGAACCACGATAAATCATTCTCCAAGGTCTTCCAGCTACCTCAGAAGCTTCATACCAAACAAAAGGCACATCTAGTTTAGCATCTAAAGAACCACCTGGGCCAAGAGCCAAATCAACATTAAAAAATGACTTAGGACTTGGGGTTACAGAATTGCTAGTCATTACTCTAACTGAGTCGACACCATCACCAAAAAACATTCTAAAAACAGAATTGTCAGCGTCCCAGACTACATTACCGAATTGCGCGCCTTGATACTTTCCTGCATTATATCCATTTTGGTTTAGGTTATAAGGGTCAAATCTAAAGTTCAGAAGTTGACTGTCAACAGGGTTGGCTACAACTTGACCAAGAGGAGTATTTAAAATATCCGAAACAGACTCAATAACATTAACTCCACCCTGTAAGGCTACAATTAAATCTGAATCAATTGGTGTTACTTGTGTTAGGTCTGAAAATTTTTCTGGTGTTGGCATAGTTCTCCTTTATTCTTGTTGAAAATAATTTAATCCATCTTCTGATGTGAAATAATATAGTCCGTCCTCGGAAATAAAACTGTCTGTTAGGCTGGAAGGTGATACACCTTTGAAGAAACTATCAATATCATCATTCAAATTCCCAGTAGTATATCCTTTTATTACTAAAAATGAACGCCACAAATCATTGTAAGTATCTCCAGTGGCACCGTTGGCCTTTAAATAAATAATTGTACTGTCTTGAAATGTAGTGAAACTACCGTTCTGTTGAGTTAAAAACCCTATCCATTTATCATTTAATGAACCGCTGACAACAGGAGAACTATTACTATCGCAGAAACTAATCCAATCATCGTTAAACGACATACTATCTCCTAAGCTTTCTAGCTAATTCTGTTACACCTTGCATTATACCCTCTTTAAATTCATCGCTAGACCTTGATTCTTTTTCCTTGGAATACGCATCATTGTGTTTTAAATTAGTTAATAAAACCTCATTATTAAAGTTCCTCAAATTTCTCTCAGGAACTCTACCATTTTTGGCCAACCAATTTAATTTTTCTAATTGATACTTATATTCTTTTGAAGTCATATTTTAAGTCATATTTATCCTAGGAGAGGAGAGCCAGTCGGAACCAGCTCTCCCTCTATTTACAGTCTCTAGGAAGTTGCTTGAGCAGTCATCTTAGCATTGGAACGAACATTCTTACAAATCATGTTACCATACCAAGCAAGCACAGCCTGCCAGCCATCGTAATCCATGCGTCGAAGAACATTTCCGCTGCCTTGGTCGATGAAGTGGGTTGGCTTTAATTGGCCAAGACTGATTGAAGTCGGGTCAATAAAGTATACCTCTGTGTCAGGAACATCATAGTCCACGACCACAGTTACATCACCACCACCTGCTGCGAAGTCTAATCCAGTGAAACCACCAGTAAGAGCTTCATGGGTTGTTGCTGATTTCTTGTAGGAAAGTAGCAAGTCACCATACTTTTTGTAAAGTAGGTAGTTCATGAAGATTAAGGTTGGGTCACCGTATTGCTTGGCTTGCAAGTAAACAGTTTCCATGTTTGATTCAGTTAAAGCACCACCAGTAGAGAAAACGTTAGATTGCCAGTAACTATTGCTTGAACGAACAATACCTTCAAATGTTGAAACAGATGCAGGAGTCGAACTGTTAATAGTCATGGTTCCATCGTCTACGATACCAGAAGCACCCATCGGCTCATCAGCAGCAGCACCATCACCGTCAGCGAAGACAATAGATTGACCATTAGTCCAAGTGGTTGTACCAGTTGATTTAAAGGTAATCTGAGTATCTCCGACTTGACCTGTGACTGTAGCGAGTGAAGAACCAATAAGAATATCACGGCCGATAGGAAGATAGCGGTTCGGTTGAATCGCATATTTGGTCGTGTCAGTAGTAGTCAAACCCATTCTGTTCTTCAAGGTAATAGTACCAGTGGTACCAGAACCAGAACCAGAAGTGATAGCGACGACGCCATCAGAAGCACCCCAGAAGATACGATTCAAATCACGAGCAAAATCTTGGCGTAGGGAATCTGACGCCTCAACTAAAGAACGAACGATTGAACCTTCAGGAGATTCAGTAGCCGCCATAGTAGGACCTAGGATATCAAAGACACCATAGACATACTTGGAAGGGATGACCGCTTGGTCGTATTGTGCATTACCAGAGCCGAGTTTATTACCAGCCGTTGTGGAAGTAATACCTGAGTGACGACTCTTTCTCAGGGTGATGTAGTAGTTATTGTTAGGCATCGCAATTTGTGGTTCTTTTTGTACCATCTTGAACCATTTAAGAGCTTTTTCTTGTGTAAGCTGTTCTTCGATGCGAGGAGCAATAACTTTCTTTAAGAAATTACTAACAGAACCTTGAGTACCTGCGGCACTTAGGTTGTAGTTATCTACTGGGTATCCAGCCATGTTACACCTCACTTAATTAATGTTTTTCTATATTAAGCGAGTTTGAGATAGTCTAGAATGTCATATTAACATTCTTAAACTGTTCAATCATTTCTTCAGCATTCATTTGGCCAAAAGTTTTTTCACCAGCTGGTTTGGTCGGAACTCCACCCGTGGAAGAACCATTCAAATCATTTGGATTAGAATTTCTGGCGTTACTAAGTTCATTTATATTTGCCTGTTTAATCTTGTCTTCGTTTTTCAACTTGAACCAAATTATTGGGTCAAATACTTTTCCGTACAATGGGTCATTTGGATTGTTCATCTCATTTAACACAGATGCACGTTCGAACTTCGGACCGCCATTAGCACCATTAAAAGTATTCTCACCTGATTTAAGAGTTTCTTCAAAACTTAATTCACGTCGTACTTTGCTGGTGGCTTCTTCCATTAACTGGCTTTTAACAGTCTCCAATTCATCTTTAGTCACAACCCCATATTTCTCCTTCAACTCACTCAGGACAGGGTCGACTTCAAACTTTGTTTGTGAAGGTAATGATTTCTCAAGTTCGCTTAGCCTTCCAGTTTTGACTGTGTAGTCTTGCTGGAGTTTTCTAGCCTCGTCGTGAAGTTCTTGTGCGGTTAATTGTCTGCCACTCCATTCAAAGGTCTCAGGTACTTGCTGGTTGTTAGCATCATCAGCTCCGCCTGTTGCGTCTTTTGACTGTGGTGTTTGGTCAGTAGCGAAAATGTCCACTTGGTCATTATCGGCCATATTGTTCTCCTTTTGACTGCCGAACCTTAACTTGGCATTTCTGCTGTTGTGTGGGGCTTGGTCTAATCAGATTTATTACTTAATTAATTCTTAGATACTTTTTCCTATCTTGTCAATACCTATAAGGTTATTTGAACTTAGGAACTTTAGCGTTTTTGTATTTAGCCATCTTAACGTTGATAGCTTTTGGTACTTTAACTTTGACATTTGTTGTTTTAACGATTGGAGCCTTAATTGATGAAACAACTTTTGGTTTTGCCACAGTAGGTTTGGAAACTTTTATTTTAGCCATTTTTGACCTTTCTAGGTTCTATTACTAATATATCCTGCGATTGTAAATCCACAATCATCTTCTCTACACCTTCTCCAATGGTCTCTGAGTAGAACAAATCTGGGATTACTAGGTTGTTCTTTTTCGGGTCGATGATTGAATAAGCACCTGCGACTGCTTCTGCCACACTATCAGCACAGTAAGTTACACACCCTACCATATTGGCAGTTACTTCGTGGCCAGCATCAGTTCTTTTAATTGAATACCACCAGAAGTTATCTTTGTACTTATCATCCCAGAACACTGGTTTTCCTTCTACATCTTCACAGTGTTCTCCGATAGAACCACTGTATAGTCTAACTGTGCAACTATATCTTCCGTATGGGAAATAATCCTTAGGGAACGGTTTACCAAAAGCAATCATTTCAAAGTATTCACCAATCTTATGACCAGCATCTTTTAATAATGCCAGCTCACCAAGAGTAGAATCCCAACCGAAACGGCTTGTGAACTCTAAAAAGTACGGGTCTCCATTGCTGACTATATTATTGATAGCCCATTCATTCGGTGTTGCGTTTACTTTTCTTAACTCTGGGACTAGTTTGGCAAGATATTTCTTGAAGTATGGTTGTTTAGTTGGGTCTAACATAACTTCTATCTGACCTAGACACCCAACAGCTTTGCCAAGACCGTGGATACGTTTTTGTTCGAAGTCTACAAACATAGATGGGGCAAATTGTTTCCCATTCCACCATCCAGCAAAGTCTACTTCTATACCATCAATAATCTTTTGGAATCTAAACTTCTCCATCTTGCAACCATATAGTTGTTGTTTATCAACCCATTCAATATACTTTATCATCTCATCTACAGTATTAGCCAAGTATGTGAATGAACTACCAGCGGCGTCGGCCCCGTCACCTTTAAACACTAATTTAACATCATTGTTCTTGGCTTTTAGTTTCTCTAGATACATAGTAGCTTTAGAGAAATCTGTGAACTCTATCGCTGGTGGGATATTAAGTCCAAGTTTTGACGCTAAGTCATTACCAGAACCACGGTCGTGCTCGATATGTTCGCTATAAGAACTTGAACCTATAACGTGCCAACCCTCGCTTCTAAGATAATCGAACTCATCACCATCGTAGTTCCCATCAACTAAGATAATAAGTTCATCTTTCTTATCTTTGAACTCACAAAGAGTATCGTACATATCGTCGACTACTGTAATCATATTTTTTCCGACATCTTTGCCAGAGTATTTCTCAGCAGACTTCTCGTAGAAAGAATATGTTTTATATCCTTCTTCCTCAAGTCTTTGAGCAACACCCAGGAAACAACCATCAGTATTATCCAATAAGAAACTTATCTTACTCATTTTATTCTCCTTAGTGTCTCATAATCTACAATCCCTGAAGTATTTTTTATGTCTTTATCTTTTACATCAAAAGAACTTTTTACAAAGTCATATACTTTTTTATAACTATATGGTTTGCAACTGAACACTTCGAAACATAATGTATTTTCTTCTGGCCAGGTATGAATAATAATATCTGAAAAGTCTATGATTACAGTACCAGTTATGCCTGGGAACTCTGGGTTACCATACTTTATTCTGGGTCCGTCTAGTATATTCATATCAACAAGTTTAACCACATCTAATAAGAATTTTTTAATGAAACCTTTGTCGTTGAGAACTGAACAACATCTAAAAATTCCGCAGGTTTCTTTTATTACATTTTTGCAATCATATATTGCATGGTATCTTTTATTCATGGAATAGTTCTCCTACTGTACCATCGTAGTCTTGCCATTTAATCCCAAGTTCGCTACACATCAAACGCTCTATACCCGTGGCGAAGTTATGTTCTTTCTGGTATGGGGCCTCTGGGTCATCTCCTGGTTCGCCCTTGCCATCAAACTTAATATCAAAATCAGTTATAGACTGTTCGTTGATACCACGTTTTTTAACCAGCCAATATTCTACCATCTCGTGAAGACCAACTAAGAAAGCATAGTCATCATTTCCCATATCAGATACAACAATCTTTATACGACCTTCACTGTCCGTCCAATAATCTCCGCACGTTTCATAACGCTGTTTATCATGAGGTATGGTTCTAATATTTATCTTCATCTCTTAAATATCTCCTTCCATTTTAAACCAATCTTTTCCCAGCTAAGTTCATTTACTACCCAGCTGTGGGCACGACCAACAGTCTTATTTATCATACTTGGGTTGTCTTTTACAAACTGAATCTTTTTAACAAACTCATTTACATCTGCGGTTGGTCTGACCCTGTTATGGTCTTCTAGACCGAAGCAAGAGTGCCCAGCAGTACTAACTAAAATACCACGTCCATTATTGTCGCAAATCTCTCTGAACGAAGTATGGTTCGGTACCACTACTGGAGTCTTAGTAGCCATTGCTTCAGTTATAGATAAACCCCAACCTTCACCAGTGCTGGTAGAAATAACTACGTCACTAACATTATAAATCATATTTATCATCTCAACCGAGAATCCCTTGTTCTCATCATAGTTGTCAGGATTACCATCTGGGCCAGTTGGGACTAGGAAGTCAGCACCGTACTCAAGTCCAAACTGTTTAGCTACATCAATAACATTACAGAATGGCCCATTGTTTTTTAGATGCAGATATAGAAAGCTGTCAGGATTAAGAATCTTAAACTTACTAAATATCTCTAGAGTTCTAGGTATATCTTTTCTTAACCAGTTAGTATTAACATTAGTTATTAAGAATTTACCATCAGCAAGTCCGTGAAAGAAATCGTGTCTAAAACTTTTCTTAGTCTTAACATCAACTGGGTAAAACTCTTTTAAATTAGTACCGTGATATACTACATCTAACTTTAATTTAGGATTTACCTTATTAATTTCTTTAGACGCATAATTAGTATAGGTAACAGGTATCTCTATGTTATTAACTACCTTAGTAGTCCACTCATCTGGTTGCCATCCATCTACTGGAAAATAATGAATGTACTTAAATACTTTCATATCTCTTTTCTTGAGTTCTTCTTGCATTTTCTTAATCACATCACCTATTTGAATGAAATGGAAAGTGTCTTGAATCACGAAGAAAATATCGTATTTTCCATCCATCAACATATCGAGTGCTCGTTCACGACCATATCTGTCATCAAATCTATATGGGACCATCGCTGGGTAAATCTTATAAGGAAACTCGTGTGGGTCACCAAAATAGTTAATGGCCACAACATCAAACTCGTACTCACCAGTTTTGTTTAATTGCTCTAGGATATTCCTAGATACATTAGCGAAACCAGTAGTGCAAACGAAATCAGATAATAC
This sequence comes from uncultured bacterium, assembly GCA_903866605.1. Classification (GTDB taxonomy): domain Bacteria; phylum Patescibacteriota; class Saccharimonadia; order Saccharimonadales; family Saccharimonadaceae; genus UBA1547. The sequence goes on from CAIPOF010000001.1 coordinate 23,718, forward strand.
TAAAACTTTTTTCATATCTTCCTCAAAATAAATCTTACATTCTCGCCTTCTGCTTCGGCATATACCTTCTCAAACTTACATTTGGAATACTCGTATTTATCGTGCCAGAATGTTCCAGGTACAAAATAATCCATGCTATCTTTGTGGAATGATTTAAAGTGTGACGGGTCCCGTGATAGACTATCATTCAATCCGCAAGTTCTAATCTCAACAGTTCCACCTGGTTTCAATAGTCTCCAGCATTCTTCTACGAACTCAATATATATTCGTGAACGAATTGGTGCAATGTGTTCGATAATATCGTGTGCTATTATCTCATCATAGTCTGTACCTAAGTCCCAAGGCATATCTGATAAGTCACAAACAATATCTACTCCAGGGAAATCAATTATATCTACATTCGTAGCACCAGGTAATATATCTTTTCCACAACCAAGATTCAATATTCTCATTAGCTTTTCTTCATACTCTTTCGTGACTGTTTCCGATTTTTATTTATAACCTCAGCACGGGCCAATGGGTTAGTGAGAGCCACATCTGGTTGTGCTAAATATTGGACAATAGTCTGTTGAAGTTCTGGTGGCAAGATACCAAAGTCAGGAGTATCAATCATACTGACTCCGGACTCAGCATTGGTCCTATCCATTAATTCTTCGATATTACCAAACTTAAATCCTTCAAGTAATGTTCTCTTATCAATAATACCACCCTGGAACAGTTCACGAAGTGTATCACGTTTACCTTCCTCGGTATAAGATAGTCCGTTCTCGATGGTGCATTTAATTCTGTAAGATTGTTTCAGGACTGTTGGTGCATTTTCACCTTTCATCATATCTTGGTTAGCCATAAGGCCAGCACCCTTTTCACCAATAACTTGGAAGTTATTAGGTTTACCATCTTGTTGCTTATAAACTGTCTTTGGAAGGATATAGTTGTCGGCTGCCACGTCAATAATCTTTTCTGTGAGCTTCTGGAGGCAGTCTTGTAAATTGCTGACTGGAACTCTTAGGTTAGAATAGTCAGATTGCTTTAGAGACTCGATAGCTTTATAAGCTCTGATGCCTTTTGGAGCTTTCCCCAATGCTGAAGTAGAGACCCCAGCTTCTTCAATCCATTTCTCATAACTCTGAATCTGAGCGAATAAGTAGTTAGGTATTGGTTGAATCTCCATCTGTTCAATCGGAGCAGTAGTATACTCGATGAACTCGCCCTGTTCGTTAGTCACACGGCTGGTAAAGTTAGTCTTCTGTTTTTGGAATCTTCCCTTAACCATTGTATCAGTATAGTTTTCAATATGACTTACCATCATATCCAAAGCTTTGTTAACAGCAATAAATTCTTCTATAGCGGCTGGTTGCCAGAATGTTCCAGTCCCAGTTTGATATGGAACATATGGGTAAGTATTAGCTTCATATTCTGTGTAGTCTAAGAGAACACTAGTACCTTTACCAGCGACAGTAGTTCTCTTAATTATATTCTTTTGGCCCTGGCGTTTTTGTTTTTCAGATAAAATCTTTACTACTACAGTTTGAAATTCCCTATCAACTGACATCTGCTTCTCTTGGACCTTCTCATTCAAACGATAGTCCTTGAAATCATTTCCAGCCAAACGATTATCTGGTTGAACATCTTTGACTTTAGTAATACCGAATATATCTTCTAACTCTCCGATAGTCTTAATTGTATACTCAATTATAAATGGACTATCTTCAAAGTTATCAGAGTTAATCCAACTTGGTGCCATAATATCAAAAGCATCTTTGTTGTCTATAAATATTTCATCTTTAAACTTATCAAACCCAACCTTTAAGAAACCCACAGGCATAACCAAGGCATTCTCGACCAAAGTATCTAACTTTTTTCTGACATTAATCTTCTGCCAAAGTTCTTGTAAGTAGTTATTAACTTGGCTCACAGTCTTCTCGGCATCTTGTTCATCTCCAATATCATCTGGCAAAACTGACCAACGAGGTTCATTCGATAGAATCATATTCTGCATAGCTTTAATCTGTCGTCTAGCTTTTGGGATGGCTCTCATAACTCGTCCTGGTGGAGCTGATATTTTATCAATTACCCGTGACTGAGTATTCCACATTACAAAATGATTATTCTCGAAGAAGGCAATATTTCCATACCATTTAGAAGTATACCGAAAACGAGAATCTTCTAAATTCTTACAGATAGTATCTACTCTTGCCGACCTCTCGTCGTTAGATGTTCTGGCCATTTAATTATTCCTCTTTATTAAATATCTTCCTAAGTTCATCTTCTTCAACATCATCTAGACCAACTAAGGGATTCACATAAACAGGTTCAGCTGGTTTAGGACTAGCGATGTCTTGATATTCATACAAATTTCTGGCCATCAGTTTGGTGGTCAAGTCAGTAATTTGTTTGTTAGTTATATACTCTTTATAGATACAAAATACGAGAGTTGTCAAGACTATAACGGTTAAGTAAACCATATAATTATTCCTCTACGATGGCTAAAATATCATCAGAAGATAAAATCATATATTTGTCTTTGCCATCTTTTATCGGGGTCCCTGCAAATGGATTAAACATTGCAAGTTCTCCAATGTTAATACCTTCAACTAGTTCACCAATACTAACCACTTCCCCATACTTTTTATCTTCTACAGTGGCCGCTGGAGTAATGATTCCAGACTTGCTAACCTCGTCATCCTTATCAAGAAGTTTTACCACAACATTATTGTTAATAGCTCTAATCATTTTCCTCCAATTTGTTACCATGACATTTACTGGTAGTGGAATAAGCGTTGGTCCAAGTTGACCCGTTATAATTGAATGGTGTCCAACTTACGCTGATACCATTCTCTTTAAACTCCATACCACAATCTTTGCAATAAACTACCTGGCATTTTTTGCAGAACTCTATATCTGCATGGTCGCACTCTCTATGATTATGAACCTTCATTTTATTTCCTTTCTGTTAACTGTTCTTCTAAGACATCAATGATGTCATATATATCTCCAAGGTGGTCTTCGATATCCTCGGTTAATTCGTGTAAGTTATTTAATTGTTCTTCGACTACATCGTCTTCCATGGTGCCCCTCTAAATAATATCATCGTTAATTGAATCATAGAACTCGTCCGTATTGTATCCGCCATTGTTCGCTTGAGTTCTAGTCTCTTGGATATCCTGTTCGACCAACTGCCAGAATCTAACAGTCTCAGGGTCCTTTTCTTCAACCTTATCAAGGTACTGACGTTGCTGTAGAATCATCGGGATGGCTGGGTGGCTGGCTAAAGCATATCGGATTGCGTCCATCGCATGGTTATTTTCATCTAATGGTTTTTCTGATTGGTTATTCTCATCACCAGTATACTGATAAGTTCTAAATTCATCCATAGTGTTTATGCACGATGAATGGATATGGAGTTTATCTAGCATAATTAATCCACGAACCACGCCAGTTCCCCAGTCAATATCATTGTTTGCTTTGTTACACGCCACACCATGAGTCTGTAAGTATTTGATATTACCTGGTTGGTCTTTACCAGCATAATAGTATCCGACTTTATACTTAGTCATATAACTACCAGCTACTTCCCTAATTTGTTCTAGCGGAGTCTTAGACTTATAAAACTCAGTCAGTAAATACACATCATCAGTAGCCGTCACTCCAACTGGTATAACTACGGCTGGGTCATTCCAACCCCAGTCAACTCCACCTAATACATATTCAAACTCTGGTAGAGTATCAACTACTACACCTGGTTTAATATCTCCTGAGAAATCGAATAAGTCAGCGTAGACCTGTCCTTCTAATTTAGTAAACGAACCATTATATCTACGAGCAAACTCAGCTGGAGATAACATTCTTTGTCCATCTGTGTAAGCTTGTTTGTTAAAATACTTATTGTCTATAGAACTATACTGGAATACATCAATCTCATCAAAGCCCTTTTGCTTGTCTTTCCACGGCTTAAAAAGATTCGTGTAAACAAAATTTAAAGCATATGGGGTAGTGGTTAGAAGTATTCTTCCATTAGTAGCGGATACACGACCCATAGCATTGACCCAAGCCTTGCGTTTCATCTTACCAGCTTCATCTAACCATACAGCTTTAGCCGAGATACCCTCAATAGAATCTGGGTCATCAAGACTTCTAAACCAAATCTTGAAACCACTCTTACCAGTTAAAACCATTCTCTGTTTATCAAAATGCCCAAGTGTTTTTACTGGGAATAAATCGAAGAACTTTTGCATAGTAGATTGTTCGAGTGTCTTGTAGTTTGGAGCTCCGATAATAAATTCAGCAGTAGGGTTTTTATTTATCTGTAAGTATAGCCAGATAGCACCAGTAACAGTTTTGCCAGTCTGGACTCCAGCGACCATTAAAATATATCTCTTAGTAGAATTTAGAACCTTCATCTGATGAGGTTGAGGTACAATTTTCTTAACTGTTTTAGTTGCCATCTAATCTTTCTAATGGTTCAACACTATTCATATTTTCTAACATTGTTAAGTCTACACTCGGTTCTTCTGGTTCTTCTTCGTTAGCTTCTTCCTGGCTCATAACAATACGAATAGGAATATCAGTATCCTTAGCAATGTTCTTATCATCGAATAATCCAAGCATTTTACTTACCATCTCAATCGCTTTTAATCTAACTGTTCGTTCCTGGCTGGTGGCTGATGGCTTCTCAAATATTTCCTCGGCTAAAGCGTGACTAATAGATTGAACTGATACTTTCTCAACAGCTAATATCTGGGTGATAGCACCACGGATAGTTTCATTTTTAGCTAACATAGCCTGTCCAGTATGAGACATATCGGCACGGTCCTTAAACTGTTTGTTAATCTTAGCGGCCTTGGCAGATTCTAATGGACTACCAGTTTTTAAATATGCTTTAATATATCTAAGTTCTTCTGGATTAGCTTTATCTAAATAACTTAATTCAATCTTATTTTTTTTCTTTATCATAATTAATCTATAAGTCTTTACAGACGAGCTGTCAAATACTAATATACAAATATGATATACAACATAATAATATGTAAAGATAAAAGCATAGCTACACAGTACTGCTATGACAACAATATTTTACCTTACACATTGTTTTGGTGCGATAATAAAACTAAAGCATCTAAGTTAGAAAAAGTCTGGGAGAAAAATTTTCCACAGCTAAAATATAAAATAACGGAGCTCAAATGAACGAAGAAATCAATTATGATGAACTAACTAGCGAACAAGTTAAGAAGATGATTATACATAATATCATGTCAGAATTAGGTAAGCGTGGTGGGGCCGCCACACTAAAGAAATACGGTAAGAAACATTTCAGAAAGTGCAATGAAATATCAACCGCTTCTAAAAACAAAGTTAGGAATCAACCTATTATAGACGAGATATTAGACCAGGTAATGAAGGACTGCTCTTGACAAAACCATTAAAATAGTCTATAGTTTATATATGCATATTATTAATGAGAATTTTCATAATTCATCTGCATCTAGAGAGGTCGGCCAAGTAATTGGTTGGCTTTTTTAGTTATGTATAACTATCTATATAACAACCCTGTAATACTTGTAATTATAATAATAGCTATTATATATTTGAGTTATAAATATAATGATTAAATCCAAGCTGAGATAAACTTGGTGAGGTGTCGCAGACCAACACTATAACAGTCTCTAGGCTCTGGCAAATAAACACCTTACTTAAAGAAATAGAGAAGACTTCTACCCATACAACCAGCAGGTAGCATCCTTGAACAAGATGGGGTAGCGAGTAGAAACAAACCTGCGAGTGAATACATTCAACAATTAAATATAAATTTCTTATAGCACTCATGCGGTGTTAGTTAAATTCTTTGTACTCAAAAACAGAAAAAGTTTAAAATTGAATTTTCTCACGGGGAGACATAGGGAAATCATCTACCCTCCGCGTGGGCCAGTGGCTATTATCTTACTGAGTGCTATAAGTCTATATGGTTATTCTGTACGTTATAACGACGTTATAAAGAAGTATGTATTATATAGTATACAGTATACAGTATATAGTATACTAGTAGATTCGAGTGTAACTAAAACATACTAAACATAAAAAGTTGGAGGAATATATAACTATTAAATAAAAATGCGTTGTAGGGGCTTACAAAGGCTTAACAGGTTAAAAAAACTGCAGTCACCTGTTACAGTGCCACCTGATAGCCTTTCAAGCTATAACCACGACATACAATAATACACTAAAATTCATATACTACTTACAACAGTTGCCGGTCGTCTTTACTATATATATAAAACGCCTATTGACAAGCCGCTTGTGATAGTGTATTATATAGATATAACAGATTAAACCCTGTCGCAAATCATAACAGTTTAAGCATACAATAACATTATACGGGTCGTTCACGACCATCAGCATATAGTATTGAAAGGTTTAAAATATAATGATTTAATTTAAAAATATATATACAATTTACAGGTTATGGACTAAAAAGGGCAAATGATAAAAAATTACTTGATTAAAGAAAAAGAAACTGGTTTAATTTTAGGCTTATGCAAGAGTAAAAAACAGGCTCTAAAAGAAGTTAATCAGTACAATTATGGTGTGAAAGCTAGAAACATTTTAGACAATGCTTTCGAACCATTATGGAAAGAGTTGACAGTTGAGGAGGAGTCAATAAATGAATTATGATAATATCGCTTTAAAGATAGCCAATAACCAACCATTTAAGCATAATAGTAATTTTACAGGTGAATTTGACAGAATCCACTGTCCACGTTGTAATGATACTAAAGAATATTACACTATATACAGCTATACCACACTTATCTATAGCGAGTGTTTGACTTGTGGCAATCAATGGTTTAACCCTGAAAAATACAGTGTTACAACCACCAGACAAATAAATATGATTAAAAAAGTCAAAAACTATATAGAGCCAAAAAAAACAAAAAGTATCTATAAAAAATAGAATTTTAATAGAATTGAAGATTAAAATATAATTAAATTCTGTAACCTGTAATATTGTATATATATTAAAACACTTGCGGACCGGCGACAGTCCCACGTATCATTTTTGAGGTTATAGGTCGAGAACTCAAAAAAAGAAAAAAAAATAATAAAAAAGAGGTAAAAAAAATGGTTATAAACAACTACAAACAACTAAAAGAAAAAATACAAGTTGGGAACTCGGTACTTTTGACTTATTACGTTTTCACAAATGGAAATACAAACGATACAATAGCCAAAAGATTAAATAAAATGAGACTTGTAGTTAAAAAACAGTCAAACGGCATCAAATTTGATGATGAAAGTTGGCTTGGATTTGGTATGTTTGGCGAAAAAGTAAGTAACTTTCTATTTTTTGGCAATAATAAATTTACTTTCAGAAATGACTGGTGCGTACTTGACTATCAAGTTATGGATAACTAAAAAAATAATAAAACTAGAAAAAAAGATGATACATGGACCGTCTATAAAATAAAAGTTGTTTGTAGACGGTCACAGCGGTGGCAAACCAAGTAGAAAGAGGTAAAAGTGGAGTATAAACCAGAATATTATCAAGAATATAGAAAAAAGAATAAAAAAAAGTTACACGACTATTATTTAGAATATTATGATAAAAATAGAGAGGAGGTTTTAGAAAAAAAGAATAAAAGACGAACCATTAAAAAAGAAGAAAAAGAAGAGTTTGGTTTAAATTAAAAAGGAGTAAAACTATGGCAAATGACGACTTATTTAATGCCGATATGGCAACCACCACAAAAAAGGTCGAGGAGTGGCGTAAAGAGGTAAAAATTAAAGATTTAAAGGAGGTAAAAAAAGACGATTATGATGTTAATGCCGATATATTTAATACAATGTATCTATAATAAAAAAAGGTAAAAAAGGAGGTAACGAATGACTAACAAAGACTACGATTTAATCGCTTTAACAATAAAAAAGGCGATTGGTGGCTACCTAGACAATAACAGCAATATCGAGCAATATGCGATAGCCAGAAGAATTATAGACGAATTATGCGAAGAATTCGAGCTTGAGGACAGCACATTTAGAAAACAGAATTTTGTTTTAACTTGCGGATTAAATTAAATTAAAAAAAAGGTAAAAAAAAGAGGTAAATTATGATTATGATTGGTTCAGACCCCGAATTTACAATTAAAAAAGGAAACTCGTTTATTAGTGCCTATGATATTATCAAAGGCGGTACAAGTGCCAAGTTTGGTACAGACGGAAACAGTAGTACAGGCGAAATTAGACCAGAAGCCAGTGATAGTCCCGAAGGTCATTTTAAGAATATCGAAAGTTTACTCAAAGAAAATTTAAGTAAAATGTCAGATATTTATAAAATTGATTTAACTAACGATTATCAAACTATTGGTGGTCATTTACATATATCAGGAGTTGACCAAGCGAAAATTAGAAAGCTAGTCAAAAACCTTGATAATTTTCTTGGCTTACCATTTATGCTTATCGAGCCAAAAGAAGTGTTTAATCGCCATTTAGGCGGTGGCTATGGCGTACTAGGCGACTACCGAACGGAGGGTTGTAGTAATGGTACAAAGGTCGAATATCGAACCTTGCCGAGTTGGCTTAGCGACCCGAAACTAACCAAAATGACCTTAGCGGTGGCGTACGTGATAGCAGACGAGACACAAAACGGAAAATTGGATAGCGATTTACTGCCCACATTTTTCCAAAGTACAGCTATTTTAGAAACCTTAGAACAGCCAAATGCTTGGATTAATATGGAAAATATCTGTAAACAGACCGAGCAATTAAAAACTTTTAAACTATACCCGAAGTACAAAGAAGATATTGATATGTTTGTGGATATGGTTAAAAATCATCAAAAGTTTGATTTAGACTTTCAGAAGAATTGGAAAATCCAAATGCTTAAAACAGTCCAATTGAATGAAGAATATTACAAAAAGGTTATGGCTAAAAAGTTTTTTATAGGTAAAACAGACACTTTCTTAGATAATAGATTTATTAGTATCACAGGTGATTTGAATTTAGCCAGAATTAGTAATTGTATTGGTAAAATATTAGACCAAGTGGAAAATAATCTAAGCAGATATCAATTATGCGGTTTAGCCGAAGCCAGAGGTCAAAAATGGCTTACAAACAATTATGAGGTAACTTATAAACTACACCAGTTAGGTGTACCGGTCAGAATTACACCTCTTGAAAATAACTATGTTAGTCAGGTTGATAATAGTAGTTTTAGAGATAATTATAGAGGTGGTGGCGGTAGTTACAAAATTTGGATACCGTTCAAAGACCGAGCCGAAGAAAATCTAGCCAGTACAGCCAAGATACTTTTTAATCTGATTTATAAATTAGAGACCGAGCCAAGGGTTAGTTATTCAAATTGCCAAGAAGTATTTGACAAACTATTATTCTCTGATTTACAAGATAAAAACAATGTTGAAACCAGAGCCGAGATAGTCCAAAATTATCAAGCCAAATCAAACGGATATACAGATTATCTGGTGGCGGGTTTAGACAATATTTACAGAAGTGCCTTAAGTGGTACAAGGTATACTCAAGACGAATTAAGATATATGGCGGAGTCTATGCCTGAGTATTTTGAAAATATGTTTCCGAATATCGACCCGAATATAATAAATTAAAATAATATAACTAGAAAAAGAGGTAAAATATGTGTGGTATTTGCGGTGGTATGAAAGTACCGAAAGAATTTATTAAAAATTTAATGTTAGAAAGTGAGGATAGGGGTAAAGATGCCACTGGTATTGCTTACTTTAATCAAGACAAGGTTAAAGTATTTAAACAGGCGATACCCTCAAGCGAGTTTGTGGAGACACCAGAGTTTAATAGTTTCTTGGAGGGCGAAAACACAGGATTGTTTATAGGGCATACGAGACAAAAAACTCAGGGAGACGCTTCAAACAATAACAATAACCACCCTTTGTATGATGAGGGTGTGGCGGTCATACACAATGGCGTAATTTCAAATGACAAGGAGTTGATAACCAGATTTAAACTTAAAACCAAAGCGGAAGTGGATAGCGAGGTCATACTCCGTATGTATCTGTTATTCAAGAAAAAACTCAAACCAGAAGAAGCCTTTAATAAAGTTATGGAGAAACTCAGGTCGGGTGCGGTGGCAATTATTGACCGAGACTTGCCGAATAAGATTATGGTCGGTGCGACTAGCTCTAGTTTGATATTCGCTTACATACCCAAGACCGACAGTATCGTGTTTGCCAGTTCGGAAAGTATCATTAAAGATAGTCTAGTTACAAAAACCATTGTCAAAAACTGGTTTGTGTTAGCCACGACAGCCGAATTGTATTATACGCAAGACCCGAAAGTTGACCGAACCTTTACCATAGATGAAAATGGTATAACAGAATTTAAAGTAACTACCGAACCATATTATTACAATGACGACAAAGAAGATTATGACGACTATGGCGGTTATGGTAGTTGGCACAAAAACCAAGTAGCCGAGACCGACAAAGAGACCAAGCTACTGACAGGCGATACTAACGAAACGGAAACTTCTCTTGAGCGAGACGAAAAATTAGACAAAGCCGAAGCCGAAGCAGACGACAAAGTGGACCAACAAATCCAAGATTGGACAGACGAATTAGAATATGAGTGGTCGCAAGTATCGCCAGAAATTAGACGACAGTTAAATATAGATTTGAACTGGGATTGTCGTGAGCAAAAGAAAGCCGACCCGAATTTCCAATACCCAAATAAAACCGAGCGAGAAGAAATTTTAAAGGAGATGTTTTATGACCAATACTTATCTTAATTTACACAAACCAGAAGCAATTAGACTATTAAGGGAGTTAATCAAAGCTAAGAAGTTTTTTAGGCAGACCGAAGCCGACAAGAAAGTTTTACTAGCCGAGACCCTGATACACTTAAATAGAATTTATGGTATTGAAACAGGCTTGAGCTTTCAAAGACAGTTTTTCGACTTCAGTGGTTACGGTAGTTATAGTATAAACGATAGAGTTATACACTTGCCAAGAGTCAGTCTAGTAACTTTCTTACACGAATTTAGCCACGCCCTGTTTAATCAGAAAAATCGCAAAAATACCGAGCCACAAGCCAGAAGTTGGAGTTTAGAGCTATTTAAGAAAGCCAGTCCCAAAAGTTATGACAGGGCAGTCGAAAAAGGTATATTGTTATATACCCTAGAAAGCGAGACCGACAATGCCAATGTATCGAGCGAGAACAAGTGAGACACACTGGGAAACCTTTGAATTTGAAGCAGATAGCGAAGAAGAAGCAGAAGAAATGTTAAATGACGGAAATTGTGGCGATAGTATAGCTTCAGATTATGAGGACTGGGAGGTTGATAGTTTAGAGGAGATTAGCGGAGAAGAAAACACCAGAAACACGCCACAACCACAGACAAGCGACCGACTATATCCGAGAATTGTTAATGATAATCTTAGACCCCGAAACAGCCACAGTGTATATGACGGTCAGCCAGAGGTGTCACTTATAGACGAAATGGTCGAAGATAGGGGACGAGCGATTAGACAAGAGGAAATGCTAAATATGAGGAAGATGACCCAAATCACTAAAAACCTCGGTGGGCGTGAGCCGATACAAGACGAATTTACTCATTTGCCAGTCTCACGCCAGCGTAAGTGGGCTTTACGCCACAGAGACAAGCAAAACGCCTTTCAAAGAAAATATGACAGGCGAAGAAGATTAAAATTAAAACTAGAAAAAGAGCAAAATCTTATTGACTCTTGACAAGAATTTAAAAATACTCTAAGTTTTGATTATATTGGTAACGCAATACCGTTAAATATTTGACAGAAACAACGAAAAAATACACTTTGCGTTACCAAAGTGTATTTTTTCGTTTAGTCTAGGGTAACTTAAATTGAGGGATAGACTTTAAAGAATTGCCCTCTACCTCACTTAGCGAGAACTCACTTTTGCTTGGTGTGAAAATGGACACATAAACCTGATAAAAGGTCGTGTCCCCTCAAGGTGAAAAAGACTTGAGCTGAAGTTTATCAAACCTTATTACTCCTTCTAGGGGGGGTAAGGGGGGGGTAACACCTTCTAGTTCAAATCTTCATTTGCTTAGCAGGTAGTTAGGTTAGTTTAATCAGGTTAAAGAATAGGGATAATTATGTCCAAAGAGGCTAACAAAAGAAAACAAGATTTTTTACTCACTTTTTTTAATGGCAGTCCCGAATATCAAACAAAAGAAGTCAATGGATTTCTTTTAGTAAAGCATATAAACGGAGACACAAAGAATTGGGAGGTTGCTATTTTTACACCTGAAAGTTATAAGAAGTCTCAAGAAAATAAACTGTTTTGACATAGGTACAATCTCTTGACAATCCGACTGTCAAAGCCTATAATGGTAGTACAAGTAAAAAAGAGGTAAATATGGCTAACATCTATGAAGAAGATAAAAAGTATGTTTGTGATAATTGCGGTCAGCATATTAGTTTGGAAGAAGTCCAAAGCTCTGGCGACCACGAAGATACTTTGTGCGTAGGTTGTTATTCTGATATGGTTAATGAGCAAGAATATATATACGAACTCCAAAAAGACTTAGAAAAGGCAGGTAACTAAATTTTGGTCTTTTTTTGTACGCTGGTTTTAAAGTGGTTGTAGCTTAGTTGACGATAGACATATTCATAATTTAAGTTGGTTTATCCCTCTTAGATTGTTTCCCCTCCTTTTCAAATGTTTCTAAATAAAAAGCAGATACCATTTACCTTTTTCCAGCGTACTAAAAAATATCAAAATAAAGAGGAGGTTAAGTTGGCAGACTTAAAAAAACAAACCGAGCATACGTACGCAGATATTCTGGCTAAAAATCCTAAGATAAAAGAACGTATGGAAACTAGAAAAAAGAATTTAGAAGGTCCATATAAGCCTGTGGTCGAAAGCCACAGTTGGAGAGACGCCAGAGATATGGCTCGTAAGATAAGGGAAGAAAGGAAAAAAAGGGAAATAGAGAATAATATGACATAAAAAAGATATGGTACAAAAAAGAGGGTTAAATATTAAAAAAGGAAAAATTATGAAAATTCAAGTTATGACTATCACGCCACAAATGGCAGTTGATATGTTAAAAAAGAACACCGAGAACAGAAAATTAAGAGAAAGTACAATCGAAACTTACGCTACCGATATGCGTAATGGAGACTGGGTTTTAACTCATCAGGGTATCGCCTTTGACAATGACGGTAAACTTATTGACGGTCAGCACAGACTCTATGCTATTATTAGAGCCAACGTGCCAGTCGAAACATTGGTGACCACGGGCAGTCAAGGTCATATGAATATTGATACTCAAATTAAACGAACACCGACTGATATTCTAGGCATAGAAAAGAATAAAGTAGCCATTGTTAAGATGTGGAAAGAGGGTACGGTTAGATTTTTATCTGGTCGAAAATCAATGTTATCTATCGCAGAGATTAAGGGCTGGTATGATATTCACAAAGAAGCGATTGATTTTGCGGTTGAATCAACTCACACACATAAGCTATATCTTCGTATGAACGCTATCAAGGCGGCAGTCGCCACAGCTTATTACCACGTGGACCACGAAAAGTTAAAAAGATTTTGTGAGGTTTTAATTAGTGGCGAAGCGGTTAATGAGTTAGACAAAGACCCTTTGAAGCTGAGAGAGTGGGTAATATTTAACAAAGACGCTAAGTCCAGCTCGAATAGATTAGTTTATTTAAGAGTCCAACAAGTAATTAAAAAATATATGGAGGGTGTAGTTATCCAAAGTGTTAGCTTCAAAGGTCCAAAAGTTAATGACCCTTTATATTATTTACCAGAAGATGAGGAGAAATTAGAAAATGTTTAATAAAAAAGATGATGACGGTTTCAAAGTAGTTCAAGTTCAGATATTCGCCTTAGCCATTAAAATGGGTTTGAGCCCGAGAGAGTTTTTAGATTTAACTGGCAGTGCCGAAGCCTTAGATAAAATAGATAAGTTCGTAGTAGACTGTAACGAGTTAATGGCAGAAACGAAAGATTTGAGGGAAAAGAATAAAAATGGCTAGGAGTATACAAGAAATTGGTGGAGATATGTCTAAGATAAATGCTAGGCTCAAGGAGATAAACCAAGAGCTTAGCAATCTCCACAAAGAAAGAGACAAAATCGTGGCTGAGATTAGCCAGTTAATAGACGAGTATCATATAAATAACAGAAAGGAACAAAATGGGTTACATTGACGACAAGACGTACGAACCAGAAAGCACAGGTGGAAACTTTATGAAGTTAGTTGACGGAGAAAACAAGATTAGAATTGTTACCCCGACTTACTATTTCAGAAAACACAACAGCCAAGAGGGTGGTAAATTCAAATCAGTTATCTGTATTGGCGAGAATTGCCCACTATGTGCCGAGGGCGACAGAGCAAAGAGCAGGTATGCTTGGGTTATAATTGATAGAAAAGATGGTCAGGCTAAAATTTTAGAGGTCGGTTGGTCTGTCTATGAACAAATGTTAAGCCTAGCCAAAGACGAGGAGTACGGAGACTTAAATACCTATGACTTGAAGATTAAAAAGTCAGGCGAGGGATTAGGCACTTCGTATGCGGTTGTAGCCAGTCCGAAGAAAACTGATATCACCAAAGCTGAGTTAGATTTAGTTGGTAAAGCCGATATTGATTTAGACAAAGTCTTTGGCGGTGGCAAGTATACTAAGAAAGAAGAACCGGAAGTCAAAGAACCTTTTAAGGTCAGTCTGGCTTGGTCGGAGAAACAAGCGGACTTGGGTGACGAAAGCGATATGCCAGATGATTTCTTAACAGGTAAAGAAGATTAAAAAGGAGAACAAATGTTAAAAGAAAAAGCAGAAGAATTAATTAAAGAAGAAGAAAAAACCAGAGCATTGTTGTTAATCAAAGACAGATTGCAGACTATCAAGAGACTTAAAGAACAGGTAAAGACCTGTAAGGCAGAGATTGAACAGTTGGAAGAATTAGATTTCTCTTGTATGGAGTCTAGTTGTATGATGAGTGGGTTACAAAGTTTAATGAGTAGACCTTTTTAGAACATAGATAACAGTTGAACCGTTAAGATGACTGAAGCGGTTACCCTTGATACGGCCCCTGGATTTATTTTCAGGGGTGAGCACCATAATCTACGTCGGTGTGGTGCTCGCTCTTGAAAGGAGGTTAATGAGGGATGATAATATTAGTAAAGAGTGGCGTCTGAATACTTTAAACCACGCTATGGAAAGATACAGCGAGAGGTATAGTAAAAAGATAACAGCAAAACAGCACCGATATTTAAGTGACAAGTGTGCTAAACAAGACGCAATCAATATTGGCTCGATAGATAGATTCGCTAAAGTAAAAATAATAGTCTATAAAGGTAGTCCAATGCCAGTCCTGTACGATACTAGGCTGCATATGATAGCTACTTTTTTCCCTCCAAATGGGGTAACTCTATATGACTATATATATCGTAAAAGGAATGGAAAATAATGGAATTTACGGATGATGAAATGGCCCTGTGGGGCCTGGACCAGAACGACTTAAATAAAATTGCGTATGAGGAATTAGAAAGAGAGCGAGATGAAGATAGATGAAAATATAGCTGAAATTAGAAAATATGTTGAAAAGAACTTTGGGCCAAAATGTAAAGATTATGCTCCACTTTGTGCTTCTTGCGAAGTATATCGAGCGTTAGAAGCGTTAGAGTGGCTGATTAAGGATAATAATGATTAAACAAATTAACTGTGAGGGTTGCCTATCGTGCGTAAGAGCTTTACCATCAGTCTTTAGTGAAAGTATGGGGTCGGTCCGAATAGACCAGGCAGAGGGCGACAAAGTTATTAAGAGGTTGGGCAAGGAAGCGATAGAAGCGTGTTGCCCGAATGGTGCGATAAGTGTAGATAAGGAATAAATATGTTTGTTAAAAATCAAGCTACAAAAGGTTTTACAGGAAGACACCATACTTTAGAAACAAAGGAAAAGTTAAGATTGAAAAATATTGGAAGAACCTTTAGCGAAGAATCAATCCAAAAGATTAAAAATGCTAAAGATGGTAATAAAAATCCAAATTGGAAAGGTGGAATTTACCCAAAACATATGTTGATTAGACAAAGTATTGAAAACAGAAATTGGATAAAACAAATTTTTGAAAGAGATAAATATACTTGTCAAGAGTGTGGTAAAGTTGGTGGATTCTTAAACGCACATCATATAAAGCAATTTGCATATTATCCAACGTTAAGATTTGATTTGAGTAATGGTATAACACTTTGCAGAGAATGTCATAATAAACCAGGAAGACATGAAAGAAAAACAAAAATGCCAGAAGTTGAATTTGTAGATGTTACCCCCACAGATACTCAAAAATGTAAGTGTCGCTGTCACCTGCCTTTAGTAACTACGCATCTTTGCCCTGACTGTTTTAATGGATGCCCCACAGATACTCAAACAGAAGGTGAAGAATGAATGAATATCTTAACAAAATAATCTGTGGCGACTGTCTAGAGGTAATGAAGAAACTACCCGATAAATGTGTTGATATGGTTTTATGCGATTTACCTTATGGAACTACTGCTTGTAAGTGGGACACAATAATCCCCTTTGAGCCACTTTGGAAAGAATACAAAAGGATAATCAAAGATAACGGGGCAATAGTTTTAACCGCCTCACAGCCGTTTACAAGTGCTTTAGTGATGAGTAATCCTGATATGTTTAAGTATGAGTGGATATGGATAAAAAACAGGGGAAGTAATTTTGCATCTGTAAAAAGAACTCCAATAAAAGAACACGAAAGCATTTTGATTTTTTATAAAAACTCACCCACATATAATCCACAAATGCAAGAAAGAACAGGAGGAGGTATTGATAGAGTAAAAAAACCATTCAAGCAGACAAGAGATAAAATAAGCGAACACGGAGTTGAAGTAAAAGGTGCTGAGTGGCTTGACGAATTACGATACCCTTCAAGTTGGCAAAAGTTTAATTGTGAAGTCGGTATACACCCCACCCAAAAACCAGTAGCACTTTTTGAATACCTTATTAAGACTTACACCAACGAAGGAGATTTAGTTTTAGACAACTGTATAGGTTCAGGAACTACCGCTGTCGCCTGTATCAACCTTAAAAGAAATTTTATCGGAATCGAAAAAGAACAAAAGTATTGTGATATAGCCAATAAAAGAATAAGTGAAGTACCAGAAAGGTTAATATGAAAAATAATACTCAAACAGAAGGAGAAAAATGAAAATAAAAGAAATGACAACTCTACACATAGAAAATAGAATCAAGTGGCTTGGACGCCAAGAGGTTGACGAGTGGGATTTACACGGAAACGAATACGAAGATATTTGTGTTTTATCAACCGCCCACATCAGAGATTTCAATGAGAAAATAGAGAAGGAAATTGAATTGTTGAAGAAAGAACTAGATTTGAGAAAGGAAACTCCCAATGACCCAACCAAATGAAAAATAATACTCAAACAGAATATAAAAAAGGCAGTGGCAGATTGACACCCCCCCCTAGGAAGATAAAATGACAAATTTAACTAAACGAGAGTTATTTGGGTTAATGATTATGGCGATTGCAACTTATAATTTAATGATTTTAATTATTAAGGCGATATTATGAAAAATAATACTCAAACAGAACCCACCGATAAGATGAACAATAAGTGGGAAGACCATTCAGACGAACCAGAGTGGGGAGGCTGGAAAATAGTTAGTGATATGCTTGATAATCCAGACGAAGTTGGAATTTATCCTACGAGTGATTGCTACTATAAGTTATATTTATTCGTCAAATCCCAACGCCTAGAGGCACAGAGAGAGTTGCTGGAGGAGATGCCGATAATGAAGTTACCGATGTCTGCGTTTCCAAAAGATGAGAAGACTAACGAAAGAATATTTGGTCATAATCAAGCAGTAGAGGTTTTAGAGTGTTGGCGTGATTCCAAACTATCACAACTAGAACCTAGAGAGGAGTAAAATGGATGATAATACTGGTTGCTGGATAATTGTTTTATTAGTAGTAGTAGCAATTTTAATAAAATGGATAATTTAGAAACACTATGTCTTAGATGTCACGGTTTAATACACGGTAATAAGTTAGTTTAACAATCAATAAGTA
>CAIPOF010000002.1 GCA_903866605.1 uncultured bacterium
ATTGCGCTATGGATTGCTGTTGCAGTGATTGCAACTGTTTCGATTAGTTATTATATCTACAATACTAATACTGGCAATAATGAATACTGCCAATCGCTGATGAAACAAAAAAATATTTCTAGTGATTACAATTGTAAAATAACAAAAGAATATCAACAAGATGGAAAAAACTACTTATATATAACTGTTGAAAGATCAAATAATGTCAACGATCAAGCTACATATAGTATGGAAAAAGATACAAAAACTATCAAATGAGCATATGGCAAGATAAATTCTAGGTTCGATTATCTAATCAATAATATTACTTTTCTAATAGAAATGTTTTTGCTTTCCTAATACCATAATATCGCTGTAAGAAACGTTTTTTATAATCAAAAAAACTACCGTCATTAATACTTTCACGAATATTATCTACAGTTCTAACTACAAAACGTTCGTTATGGATACTCGCTAAAGTTAGTCCTAAAATCTCATTAGACATCATTAGATGATGAACATAGGCACGCGAGTAGTTCTGACATGTATAACAATCGCATTCTGTATCAATTGGAGTAAAATCATTTTTAAATCCACTATTCTTTATATTAATCCGTCCATCATATGTAAATAATGCTCCATTTCGAGCTTGTCTAGTCGGAGCTACACAATCAAAAGTATCAATACCATACTCAACACCTAAGAATAGGTCAGCTGGCTGAGAACCCATGCCCAATAGATGGCGGGGTTTAGACACGGGCAAAATTTCATTAATCCATTTTACGGTTTTTGGTATTTCTTCTGGCTCAAATACGCCACCAATCCCATAACCGTCAAAATCACGTTGCCCCAGAAAAGTCGCACTAGCCTTTCTAAAATCCTCGTTTCTCGCACCCTGAACAACACCATACAAAGCCTGTAAGTTCTCTAAATTAGCTAAATGACCATCATTTAATTGATTATGCCGGATCAAACATCGATCGGCCCACATATGCGTTCTATCCATCGCCTTTTTGATATAATCTCGTTTCGCCAATGGCGATGTCAGTTCATCAAAACACATATGAATATCCCCACCAATTGCATGTTGTATTTCCATCGAATTTTCGGGAGTCATGAATAATTTATCACCATCCAAATGAGATCTAAAATTGACACCTTCATCCGTAACCTTTGCCAATTGGGATTTGGTATGCACTGCATGCCTTGAGTCCCCTTTTATACTGTGACTCGTTGCATCAATCCCCTTTTTGTAGGCCATGCCAAGTGAAAACACCTGGAAGCCTCCACTGTCAGAAAAAGTCGGCTTCTCCCAGTTCATAAATTTATGAACACCACCAGCACCCTTAATTACATCCATACCAGGACGAAGCATAAGATGATAGGCATTCACTAATATAGATTGACCCCCAAGACTAGAAACCTGTTCAGAAGTTAGCGATTTTACTGTTGCCTGAGTACCACCAACAATAAATGCCGGCGTTTTAATATCACCATGCGGAGTCGATATTACACCACTTCGTGCTAGTGTGTTATCAAACTGATGCAATATAGAAAATTTCAAAGCTTTTGTCATATGCTAATTATAATATCAGCATTGAATCGCCATAACTAAAGAAATTGTATTTTTCAGCAATGGCATGATTATAGGCTGGCAGTAATTTATCCCATCCCGCGAATGCAGCCGTCAACATTAATACTGTAGATTTAGGTGCATGGTAGTTAGTTATTAACCCATCAATTATTCTAAATTTATATCCGGGGTAAATAAAAATATCTGCTTCTCCAGAGATATTTGTTGGAAATTTATTTAATAATTTATGAGAGTATTCCAGAGTTCTAGCGACAGTTGTCCCAAGGGCAATCACTCGCCTTCCAGAACGCTTGGCATCTTGAATAGACTGAACAGTCCCACTTGGTATCTCAAAATATTCTGAATGCATTGTGTGATCTTCTATCTCATCAGTACGAATTGGCAAAAATGTCCCAAGCCCAACATGTAAGGTCAGATAAACAATTTTTACACCCTTAGATTTTAGTGTTGTCAATAATTCATCAGTCATATTTAAACTTGCTGTAGGTGCTGCAACTGAACCTGCATTATCGGCCCAAATAGTCTGATAACGCGACACGTCCATTTGTGTTGCCTCGCGATGCATGTATGGCGGCAATGGTACTTCCCCATATTTTTCTGCAATTTTAAGTAAGTCTTGATCACTGCGAATAATTGCCACGCCATCACCCTGAGTTGTATCAACTATAATATTTACATCTCCAACTGATAATATATCGCCGACACTTAATTTTCGTCGATACAATATCTTATGACGATGCCAATCATTATCAAAACTATGTTTTTCTAGTATAACTATTTCACGTATCTTTCCACTTTGTGTTTTAGCTTTTATCCTAGCCTTAATAACCTTAGTATCATTTAATACCAACACATCACCTGAATATAAATAGTCGCTAATATCCGCATATTTTCTATCAATAATTTTGCCACTTTTGCGAGATAATACTAATAAACGAGATTCACCCCTGATATTTGGCGGAACTTTCGCTATCAACGATACAGGCAACCTATAATTATAGCTGGATATTTTCATTCATTAACTAGTATACATAACTTGAAAGTATGATTGATGTATTTAATACAATATAAATGTTTCACCTACACATTTGGAATTGATATAAATTCAGATACTTTTCCGTCTTTTGTAATTTTTTCAAGACTATCAGTAAAGACAGTCAAAGGGATATTTATATATTCGTAATTTACATTTTCGTTATTAATGTCTAATAATCTAATGATGTAATAACCTTCACCCCTCGTTGATTTTATTACTGTTGAAAATTCAAGTTTATTTAGTTTTGCGGCTTCGTTTGCCCGTCCTCCGTCCTGGTTTGACTTTGGGACCCAGCCAGAACTACTATAGGTGTTTTTTGTATTGGTTTGCTTTGAACTAGCAACAGCCAATGCTTTAAAATCTGTGTTTGGATCAGATTTGACAACACTATAAATATAATTTGCAGCATTTAAGGCATTTTTGTCCATTGCATATGAAACTTTTTGACGAAGCAAGCCGTTTGAAATTTTTTGTCGATACTCTGACGGCGTTAAGCCCAATATGTCAAGTATTGAAGCATCAAATGTCTGTTGAGATGTTTCACCGTTTACGGATTGACGCTGGTCCTTGAGTGAGCTCTCGAGCTCGCTATTACTGACAGTTACCCCTAAATTTTTGGATAATTTTTTGGCATACGCATCGGCAATAGCCTCTTTCATAGATTGTTGTTTATAGTATTCAATCTGCCTTTTACCATCATCAGTTTTAGAATTTAATTGCTGTTTTTGTTCGGAAAAATAGACAGAACTACGGTATGCCATTAAATAATCACTGTATAAAACGGGCTGACCGTCAACAATTGC
>CAIPOF010000003.1 GCA_903866605.1 uncultured bacterium
AATTCTCAGAAAAAATTATTAGATGAGGCGTTTATGAGTAGCGAACGTATGGTTCATTTGATTAATGATTTTTTGAATGTTTCCAGGATACAGACTGGCAAGTTTATTATTGATAAAAGTCCCGTTGATTTATCTAAACTTGTTAGTGAAGAGATTGATAGTTTGCGACCCAATGCTACCGCGCGAGGCTTGAAATTTGCATATAAACCACCTAAAAATTTCCCAACTATGGAATTAGATGAAGGCAAAATGCGTCAAGTGGTGATGAATTTTGCCGATAATGCGATATATTACACCAGTGAGAACGCAACGATAGATATTAGCCTGTCAATTGATAAAAATGAAGTATTGTTTACCTGTAAAGATACTGGTATCGGTGTACCAATGGATGAACGTGAACAATTATTCAAAAAGTTTTATCGTGCCAGTAACGCGCGCGTTCGACGACCTGATGGGACAGGGGTTGGAATTTATCTAGCCAAAAAGGTGATTGATGCGCATGGTGGCAAGATTGTATTTGAGTCAGTCGAAGGCAAAGGTAGTACGTTTGGTTTTAGTTTACCGATACGCAAAATTAACGTTTAGGAAATACCTATTGATTTATAATGTTAGGCTTGATACACTATCATTCAATTAGCGCTAGGCATCTTTGGTAATAACTAAAAGGGAGTTGAAGCTTTATGACTATTCAAGAAATTCAAATTTGGGAAAAATCTTTTGTAAATAAAAAAGGGATTGCACCGGACGAGAAAAAGGCTTCTTTTATTGCGGTCTGCAAACTGCTAGAAGAGGCTGGTGAAATGGCAAAAGATTTGTTGGAGGGAAATTGGGACGAAATTCAGGCGGAAGTAACAGATGTAATTGTTTTTGCATGTAAAGTAGCGAATATTGCTGAAGATTTTCATGGAGTAGAACCGTTGACGAAAGTTATGGAAGAAAAACTTGGGTTTTGCGATGAGAGGACATACAACAAAAAAACGAATAAATTGGATAAACCCAAGCACGATAAATTCAAATGATAAATAATTTAGATAACATGATGACAGCGGGTGGCGAGTCTTTATCTTTAAGAGACCCCTTATTGATGATATTAGTAGGTGAATCTGGGGCTGGGAAAAGTGCATTTTGTGATTTTGTGAATCGCCCTGAAGAATATTTTTCTTCCAGCGAGGCAATAGAAAGAAAATTAGAAGAAGATGGCCAGCCTATAAATCATGATACGGTCCACGCTTTTGCTACGGAAGCTTATGGAGAAAATCCAGAATGGCAAGTACCTAATATCCTTGGAAAACTGGCAACGAGGAACTATTTGATTCTAGACGGTCCAAGAAGGTTAGCTGAGGTAGAGGCGCTAAGAAGAAATCATCAGAATACACTTATTGTTCGTCTGACGGCACCGAAAGAAGATCGTTACAAGAGATTACAACAAAGAGATGGAGTTGATGCCGAGGTCTTTGATAGAATTATTCATGATGAAAGGAGTGAAACAGAATTAGGACAGATTTTGAAAATGGCAGATCAAGTTATAGATAACGATAAAACGCTTGAAGATTTTAAACAAAAAGCACTGGAAGTCCAACATTTATTAGATAGCCTGGAGGAAAAGAAATGATTTTTGAAGCTAGCAGTTATGATACAGTTGATTGGTCACCAATACCAGTAAAACCTGGGACAGTTATAAATAAATTAGGGAAAACAAAGCCCATATCTATTACGCGGAAAGAAATTACCCTGAAATCTCCATGTCGTATTGATGTCGGTTTGTTGGATTATGCAGCATTAAAGTTTACAGACGATAATGATTACAAGGCGGGAGAGATGTCTTTTGCTTGTGATGCGTATACGATCGTACATGTTAAATTAATTAACGAACCCGAAATTAGGATTAAAAGTGAACGTGAGATGTTCGTTAGACATTATGCGATTCTAATCAAAAAAGCTACTAATTATAAGGGCGGTTTTGAGATTGAGACTACTGCCCACTCTTATCTTCATGTAGGATTTGGTTCGAGCGCTATTATGGCAGAGACAACAATCTTCGCCATAAACAAATTATTAGGTGAACCAATGAGCTTTCGGGAAATTAGAAGACTGGTTGCTTATAATTTCGTTGAGGAAAGTGACAGCGACCATACAAAACTTTTCCCCGGCGCATCAACAGGGGGTTCTTTTAACACGATTCGAAGGGGTGGCTTCGTAATTACTTCTTCTGAATGTGAAGAAATTTTCCATGGAGAGATTCCTTCAAATCTATCATTTATTGTAGGAACTCCAAAAGTAAAAGTTGCCGGTCCCGAGAATTCAGAAACAGATGTCAATATTATGGGCTGGGAAAGGCATAACGAGCGGATAAATGCAGCTAAGTCCTGTTTGTGGATTGTTATGGAAATAATGCCATATTGGGTAAAAGGTGATTTTTCAAAAGTGGGTAATGCATTTTATAACTACACACTTTTTGGCGGTAAGGGGATGCAGATGTTGCTTTACCGTTGTGACGCACCCGGTATACTATTTGAACAAAAAGAGGCTGGTTTAGAAGGCGGTTGGATGACTTCAGCGGGCCCAAGCTTGGTAGTATTTACACAAGATAAAGATAAAAAAGAAAAAGCCATCAAGATCTTTAAACGACGTGGTTGCGAAGTCGCTGTTGTTAAGGGTGACAATATTGGTATTCAAGAAATATAGACTGAATCGAATTATTAATAACAAAGTATCCAATACATCAAATGAGCTGTATCAACTTGTCCTAGCCACCGGTTAAAAGTCGGGTGATTTCGATAATAATTATTATTAAAAAGATACCAACGCCAGATGTAATAAGGACTGGTTTGGCAATCCTTTTATTATCAAACCACCATTGAGATGGCTTTGATCGGTTAACAGCTGAAATCTTGGTTATTACTGGTTTAGTCATGGCAGCATCTGTGCCAGTATAAACTTTGTTTCGTTTTTTCTTGTTTTTGCTCATAGTTATTTTTAATTATAACAAAAACTACTCTCGCATGATAGCGAGAGTAGTTATTTGTTTGGTCTGAATCGCTTCAGATAAGAGCGGTCAGACTCGGATTACCGTTTGAACATTGATGCGTGACGTCGACTTGCTCGGTAATAACCCAAGCTTGTGACTAACGAACCAAGGCCCAAGAAGGCTGTAATACCAGTACCAGCGCCTGTTGTTGGAAGTTCTGTAGGTGTTACTGGAGTTTCCGTACAACGAGCATCACCTTCAGGGATACCTGGTTTACATTCAGGTACTGGTGGCTTACTGACAGTTAGTTTCACCGTACAAGCATCACTTGTAACAGTCTTAAATGCACCATCAACTCGGAAGGTAACACTTAGTCTAGCTGTGTAAGTCGCATCCTTTTCGGCGTAAGTGTGAGATATACCGATTGGATTTGTTACGATCTGGTTTGAGCTATCA
>CAIPOF010000004.1 GCA_903866605.1 uncultured bacterium
AAGCCGAATTTCGCCCCTTGATAAAGCCGGTTTTAGCATATTGGCTGCGTCAATCGAGCCCTCGGCAGCACCAGCGCCAACTAATAAATGAAGCTCGTCAATAAAAATAATAATATTTTTTTGTTGTTGTAATTCAGAAATAACCTTTTTAAGACGTTCCTCGAACTCGCCACGATACTTTGTCCCAGCAATCATACCAGCTAAATCGATTTGTATTATTCGTTTATCTAACAAATAATCTGGCACATCCTCACGAATAATTCGCTGAGCCAAGCCTTCGACTATAGCTGTTTTCCCGACTCCGGGTTCACCAATTAAAACTGGGTTATTTTTTGTTCGTCGGCTTAATATTGTTACTATTCGTTCTTCCTGCTTATCGCGCCCTATAACTGGATCCAATTTCCCAGCTTTTGCTAGGGCCGTTAAGTCAGTACCAAAAGTTCCAAGAGCACCGTTTCGTTTAGTCTGTTTTTTGTCTGTAAATACTGACAAAGGCGCATAGCCTTCACTGAGGGGGTCATGTTTTTGATCAAGAAATTCTTCGATTCCAGCAGTCAAATCGGTTAAACTTATGCCCATGTCTCGAAGTAGCACAGATGCTCTGGAATTTTTCTGATTTATCATACTGTATAGAATATGCTCTGTCCCCAGAAAATCTTGATTGTACTCTTGGGCGATGTCCCAGCTCATTTTCAATGTTAATTTAGCAGTTTCACTCAATATCTTGGCATTATTTCCTACAACTACCGTTATTGGTACTAAATTAAGCGCCTGCTGAGCACGAGATAGGGTCACTCCAGAATCAGCTAAAACTTTCGCACCGACAGAAGAACTTTGAGCAAGAATACCAAGTAACAAATGCTCTGTTGCTATATAAGAACTGCCACAACTTTGAGCAATAATATTAGCATGATGCAAACTTGAACGCGCATCATCAGTTAAGTGAGATATAAATTCTGCAAAGTCATCCACCATATATATATTATAACCTATTAGTTCAGCTAATGACCACATTCCTGTTGCTTATTGCTGGCTATTCCTTGGTTGATTTTGAAACGGCATCAAGCAGACTGTCTTCTATGTTTTTGCGTTTTTTGGGAACAACTTTTTTAACAGTTTTTACGGCTGGTTCAATATCAATTTCATATCCAGTCAAACGACTTGCCAGGCGAACATTTTGACCAGATCTACCGATTGCAATAGACTGTTGATCTTCGTTCGCAAAGACTGTTGCCCGTTTGGCTTTTTCGTCAATCACAACCTTTGCCACCTCGGCTGGACTAAGCGCATTTTTAATAAATTGTTCACTATTTTCATCGAATGAAATAATGTCAATTTTTTCTTGATCTCCTATTTCGTTCATAACCGCCTGAACTCGAGTGCCGTGTCCACCTACGAATGTGCCAATTGGATCAACACCAGGAACCGTACTCGAAACTGCAATTTTAGTCCGTCGACCAGCTTCACGAGCAATAGCCCTAACTTCAACTGCTCCGGTTTCAATTTCGGGAACTTCTTGACGGAATAAATATTCAACAAATTGTTCATTGCCACGACTAAGAATAAGTTGTGGGCCATGATTATCTCGTTCGATATTTTTGATGTAAACTTTTATTCGATTGCCAATTGTGTAATATTCATCAGTGATTTGCTCGCTTTGTGGTATTATACCGCTGGCTTTACCCAAATCCACCCTAATAACACGCGGTTCGACACGTTGAACAGTTCCATTCACAACTGTGCCAATTTTGTCCTCAAACTCTTCTAGCACTACTTCACGCTCTGCTTCACGCAAACGTTGCAAAACAACCTGTTTAGCAGTCTGGGCAGCCACTCGTCCAAATGACGTAACTTCAAATTTTTCTTCGAC
>CAIPOF010000005.1 GCA_903866605.1 uncultured bacterium
ATCTTGACGGTATTGTTCACTTAAATAACAGATAGTTGGATCTAGTTCTTGCCAGACTTTGCTATTTACTACAAAACCACCGGCCCGCGAATCACCTCGATTTATTGGTGGCAATTGAAAAAAATCACCACTCATAATTATTTGAATTCCACCAAAAGGTTCATCGCGTTTACGCACAGCTCTACAAACTTCATCAACCATATCTAGCCGATAGTCATGTAACATACTAATTTCATCAATAATTAAAACGTCAGTTTTTTCAATAATCTCTCGCCTACCTTTTGCCATGTATTCTATAAAATTTGGCTGAAGTTCATCAGAGATACCAATACCACTCCATGAATGAATTGTTGTTCCACCCAAATGAGTTGCCGCCAAGCCAGTCGTAGCAGTTACTGACACATGTTTACCATCGTTTTTAGCAATACGAATAAATTGATTTAATACAAAAGTCTTACCCGCTCCTGCCGAGCCAGTTAGCAAAACACTTTCTCCCGAAAGCATCACTTCGAGTGCAACCCCCTGTTTCATCTGTATTTAATTATAGTGTATTTAGGTTAAAAATGGCAGGTCATTGGACATGTGGTTATACTGACATTTTTTAGATAAACACAATACGCCAAAATCATCATCACTCACGAAAACACCGTCAAACATATCAACTATTAACTCAACTATCCTTTTTCTAATCATATAAGAGTCAGATTGACGCAACATCCCTAAATACGAATTAACTAGTTGCCTAAATCTAATAGTAAATCCCCTAGCATCTCTATAGTCTGTCGGTTTTAAATCCAAAAAGTTTAGAATAAATAATTCATCATATACCTTAATATAAAAATTTCTCTTTAGTCTTTTCCCAACTAAAACCCTATACGGTCTTATGAATACTCCTAAAAAATTAACACCCTTATTGGTATGTTGCAGATATATCTTTTTAGGATGAAGCTTTAATGATAAATTATTTACTAAATATTTTTTAATTTTATCAGTAGCCCATATCAACCGCCCTTTATCACTATCAACAAAAATCATATCATCGACATAACGTCCGTAATATTTGAGTTTTAGTTGTCTTTTAATATATTGGTCGATTTCGTTCAGATAAATATTTGCGAACAGCTGAGATGTTAAATTGCCAATTGGCAGACCCTTATTTTTACCAGAAAAGAACAAACTTTTTGATTTAGGTAATCCTGACCAGGCTTCTCGCCCACTCTTGATTATGCAATTTCTGGTTGGATCACAAAAGATAACAACTTCAAGTAAAAATAATATTAAATCTAATTCACAATTTAATTTATCTTGTCGATTAATAATCTGTTTTTTTATAATCTCAAAAAGTATTGTTTTATCAATCGACATAAAATAACCCTCGATGTCCAGTTTCATTATATAGGCATCTTTTTTATAATTCCGACTACATGAGTTTATAAAATAGTCGGCCCTTTTTATTCCATACGAAGTACCCTTGCCTAGGCGGCAACTGTAACTATCATTTATGAAAAGTGGGTCAAATATGGGATTTAGGTAATTAAATATCAAATGATGAACCACGCGATCCCTAAACTCACTTGCAAAAACCTCTCTCTTTACTGGTTTTTCGATAATAAATGCCGAATATGGTTTAGGTTTATAACTTCGCTGATTAATTTCCCAAAAAAGCTTTACTAAGTTTTTTTCGTATTCAATTTCAAACCCTAGGGCACTATTAGAATTTCGTGTATTTTTACGAGCATCATAATAAGCCTGAAAGATATCCTCAATCAGGCTATATTCATGAGTAATTTGTATATGTTTTTTCGTCATACACGCTATAGCCCCCGCTATACCTTTTTAACCAATTTTCCAGACAGCGCACCGAAAACCCGTTGCCCTTGGCGTTCGTATTGCGGTTCACCGTCGCGTTACCCGAGTTCAAGTTTCGTTTCCAAGCATTAGTGCTGGACTCCGAACTCGACCACAAGTTCGCGTTCGACAACAGATTGTTGAAGGACCCGTCAGTATTGCGGTTGCCGGCAAGCGGAGCAGTAATCATATAGCTCTTTGCCAAAGAAAAATGTCCTTTGGCAAATTATAGACCTCGCTCGCTACACAAGGAGATTACTAAATTGGTTGGGCGCACCCATCATCACCTTGGCAATGTATGGTTCCGGCCCTTTGATTTTAGTTATTAATTAAGTTTATTTATTAATTTTTGAATAATTTCCCCAACCAGTCAATTGTTTTGATAACCCTTCGATTGCTAGATTTAATTTTGCAATTCTAACAACTTTAATCTGTTTTAAATCCTTCAAAAGCCGTATTAGCAATCGGATAACTTCAATATTTTCCCGAGCACTGACGATATACTCAACTTTATTATTACTACAATTTGCCCGATAGATATTAATTATCATCGCCGTAGTTTCTTTTTTTAGCTCTTCGCCAATTGTATATTTATACTCACGATTAAATTCATTGGTTAATTTGAAAATATCTAACAGCAAATCGTAGCTTTGTTTATAAACTGGCAAGTTGTAATATGTTGTCATTTTTGCCTGCCTTATCTTAAATTTTTTTCCGAAAATTAGTAAATAGTCAAAGGGTCAAATAGTCAAAGCGGTCAACCCCGTTAGAGGCCTTGCCTCTAACGGGGTCAAATCAATTTCCCAGACAGCGCACCGAAAACCCGAGGCCCTTGGCGAGCGCACTGCGGTACACCGCCGCGAGACCCGAGTACAAGTTTCGTAACCAAGCACTAGTGCTGGACTCCGAACTCGACCACAAGTACGCGATCGACAACAGATAGAAGAAGGACCCGTCAGTATAGCGGTAGCCGGCAAGCGGCATGCTTAATCCTGAAGAACCAGCTGGTTTAAGTTGAGTACCCTGATTAGTACCGCGCCAATCTCCATTTATATCAGCTTGTGCCTGTGTCATCCCCAGTTGCATTTCTAATGTTTTGTATTC
>CAIPOF010000006.1 GCA_903866605.1 uncultured bacterium
CCATTATTTCTTGTACCAATTATATTAAAGAAATCATTGGATGGTGTGGGTGGTATCGGTTCGGCTATTAATAATCTGGGGAATAAAGCGGGCCGGGCAACCGGCAATAAGGCCAACAAGGCGGTTATGGATTCTGATATTGTTAAACACGTTCAAGCAAAAAAAGCTAATCGAATTGCTAGACAAAAAACAGGTAATTATAGAGTAAAAGGTGGCAACTATAACCCTATGAACTGGAGATCTGGAATAAATAGGAGCATGAATAGCAATCGTTACTTCAATAAGGCAACCGGTGGTTTCGGTGCAGCTCGGGTAGTAGCCGGTCAAGGCCAGGATTCAAAAGACATCGGCGAGGCCGAGGCATTATTTAGAGATGACAGTGATATAGCCAGAGCCTGGGCTGCTGATCAGGGCGAAATGGGCGATTCGTACCAGAAGTTGACTTCAACTCAACAAGAGCAATTTAGATTATTACGAAGTAGTGGGCAACACAAAAAATATACCTCATTCCTTGCTGCAGCAAAAAAAATGTCTGAAGCTGGTAAAGGTACAGCAGAAGAGTTTCATAATGCTATGACTGCGGCCGAGTCTCGTGGTGCACAAAGACGTGATACTTCAAATGCCAAAGCTATTGCTGTTTCAGCCTATAGGAAAAATGGCCGCGCATCAATGGCCGGTACCCTAAACCATGATCTTCTCCAAGAATATGATGAGAATGTTACTAGGTATAATCAAGAACATGCTGCCGAAATTAGCGCTGATCCAAAAAAAGCTTTGGATTATAAAAATTATAACGCTACAACAGGACGTGAATTTACAGTAGGTGAGCAGATTGCGAAAGAAGCAGCTAATGTCGCTCCATCCAGCGTTCACCGTGCAGAACTTGATGATTCCGACAGTACTGTTGGTAGAGATGCATATGTTGCAAATCTTGAGCTAAAGCGAGACAACACCCGTAAAGCAATCGCTGGCTATGACAGTATGGAAGGTCGAGCGAAAGTTAAAGCTGAAAAATTGATAATAGATGCCGCCGCTCATCATGAGTACCAAAGAATATATGACGAACATATAGCACAAGGCATTAGCGCCTCTGCTGCTGATTCTGCTGCCACGGCGCTATCTGGTGAAATAAAAAGTATGGATGCAGCTAGAGCTGCCTTCGGCTTCCAAAACACCTAATCTACCAAGTAACCTGAATACGCGTTTTGTTATATTCGAATCAATAAATATTAGTTTCGTGTGTATCTGTTAAATAAGATATGACAGTATCTCAGATAATGTTATACTATAAGCAGTATGGCAGTATACAAAGTTCCCCAAGACGTTGAGGCCGATGATAAACTTCTAGGTCCGTTTAGTTTTCGTCAATTTATATATTTAGTTGTTGTTGCGATGGCACTAGGCGTTGCTTGGGCATTATCTAGATTATTTATTCCGCTGGCAATTATTCCATTGCCAGTAATCATCTTTTTTGGTGCGTTGGCACTGCCGCTTCGCAAAGACCAACCTATGGAAATATTTATGGCCGCTATGGTGTCATTTTATCTAAAACCAAGGCGAAGAATATGGGACCCGGACGGTATTGATTCGTTCATCGAAATAACAGCGCCTAAAACAATCGACTACATGCGGACCAAAGATTTGACAACCAGCGAAGCCGAGCGCCGATTTACTTATTTGGCCGATATTGTTGACAGCCAAGGCTGGGCCGTACGTGGTGCGGATGTACAGGCACCAAACAGTGCTATGAACAGTGTCGTCTATTTTGAAGCTCAACAGGCCAACGATATCCTTGATAATGGCACCCAGCAATCTAAATCAATTGATAGCCTGCTGGCACAAAGTGGCGCCGACAGGCTAGAGAAAGCCGCTAACGGTATGCAGGATCCTTTCTCGTCTGCACTACAAACCGAGATTGAAAAACCAATGCCCAGCCCATCTAGTTATTTTGGTGGAGCACCTCTAACAAAAACAAAACCTCCAAAAGTCGAATCTCTAGATGAAGAGCTTTCAAAATTCGAAACTCCAATTAATTCAGTTCCTAAACAACCAATCGAATTTAACCCTTACCCAAATATTAGCCAGTCTGTCTTACAACCACTTGGCTCAAAAAAACCAAAAACTTCGGACTCTCCAACCACTAGCGAAAAGGTGGTGTCACCTGATATAATAAATCTCGCTAGTGACACTGGTTTTTCGATAGCAACAGTTGCCAGCCAAGCCAACCGTATTCAGGAAAAACAAAACATGGTCGAAGAAGTTATTATTAATCTTCGATAATATTTGTAAATAAGGAGTGGGAATCAACAAACATGCCACCGAACAATCAATTTCCAGCCCAAACACCCGCTGCTCCTGTTGCGCCAATTCCTGCTGTTGCAAGTTCTGGTAATCAGGCTCCCGCACCAGCAAAACCCAAAAATCCTAATTCTACCCAAAATAGTTTACTTTTATCAGAAATTCGTGACAACATGGTTATTATGACCGACGGTTCGTTTCGGGCAGTTATTGCCTGCAAGTCAATCAATTTTGATCTAATGAGCAGTAGTGAGCGCGAAGGTCTAGAGTACAGTTATCAAAACTTTTTAAATGCCTTGAACCACCCTATACAGATTCTAGTCAGATCACAACGAATAGATATTGGCCCATATATTGACAGATTAATTGAAATTCGCCGTAACCAGGACAACATGTTATTAAACGTATTGATGGACGACTACATAGACTATATCGACATGCTTTCCCAGGAAGCAAATATTATGGACAAGTCATTTTTTATTGCAGTGCCATATTACCCGGAAGGTGACGTCAATAATCTGTTAGAGCAAGGCAAGGGCTTTTTTAGTAAAATTATTTCTAAACCCAAAAATACCGTTACAAAGATTGATACTGTAGCATACGAAAAAGCTAAAACCGAAATAAAAAATCGAGTTGATTCCGTCATGGCTGGACTATTTCAAATGGGGATACAAAGCATCCAGCTTGGCACCAAAGAATTAGGTGAAATGTTTTATAATTTCTATAATCCTGATACCGCAGTCCGCGAACCATTAACTAACTTCGAAGACGTAACTGCTATGTTCACCAAAAAAGCACCGGATAATCAGCCCGAGGCCACAACATGAAATCAAAAAAGAAAGACAATGAATTAGATATTGCCCAACAGCAACTTGTCAAAGAACAGGCTGATGTTGAACAAGCCTTCTTAAAAGGCGTCACTACGTTGCGAGACCTAATCTCTCCCAGCAGCATAGAGATACATTCTTCCCATTTTCGACTGGGCACAAAATACGGACGAACGCTGTATATATATGGCTACCCACGACAAATTTATACAGGCTGGTTAAGCTCGCTAATTAATGTTGATGAAGTCTTAGACGTTAGTATGTTTGTTTATCCGGTTGAAACCCAAGTAGTTTTGAAAAATCTGCGTAAAAAAGTTACTCAACTGGAAGCTTCTATGTCAATTAGCAACGAAAAAGGTATGGTACGCGATCCAGGTATGGAGGCTGCCGTTGGTGACGCCGAAGAACTTCGCGATCAACTTCAGGTTGGAGCAGAAAGATTCTTTCGCTTTGGACTATACGTTACACTGTACGCTGACAGTCTTGAAGAATTAGGCCTCGTTCAGCACAAAATAGAAACAATGTTTGGCCAGCAAATGGTATTCAGTAAAGTTGCCAGTAGTCAGCAAGAGCAAGGTTTGAACAGCTCAATTCCTCAGATGACCGACCAATTGCAAATTCGACGCAACATGGATACCGGTGCGATTAGTACGAGTTTTCCGTTTACAAGTGCCGATTTGACCCAAGAAAACGGCATATTATATGGTATCAATATGCACAATAATGGTCTGGTAATATTCGACAGATTTAGCCTGGAAAATGCCAATATGGTTGTATTTGCCAAAGCCGGCGCAGGTAAATCATTTACTGTAAAATTAGAGGCCTTACGCAGTATGATGATTGGCTGTGAAATAATTATTATTGACCCTGAAAACGAATACCAAAAACTGTGCGAAGCTGTTGGTGGCAGTTATGTTCGACTCAGTCTTAATTCAAACGTCAGGATAAACCCGTTTGATTTGCCAAGCGTCATTGACGTTGACGATTCAGATAATCCATTAACCGCTAACCTGATTACATTACAGGGTTTAATAAAATTGATGATGGGAGGAACTCAATCGGGAACAGCGCTAAACCCAATGTCAATTCTAACCGCATCCGAAGAGGCAGACCTAAGTCAAGCCTTGGTTGATACATATGCTAGGGCTGGAATAACCGCAGATCCTTTGACACATAACTCTATCCCTCCAACTATTAGTGATTTATATGACACATTGCTACACATGGGAAGTAGTGGCCCAAATCTTGCCCAGCGTCTTCGTAAATATACAACCGGGACCTTTGCTGGTATATTCAGCCAACAATCTAACACCGAAATTAATAATACTATGGTCGTATTTAATACGCGTGACCTAGAAGATGAGCTTAGACCGGTTGCGATGTACATAATACTTGGTCATATTTGGAATATTATCCGTGCCGAGAAAAAGAAACGAATGTTGATTGTTGATGAAGCCTGGCAGTTAATGAAATATGACGATTCAGCAAACTTTATGTTTAGTTTAGCCAAACGCGCCAGAAAATATTACCTGGGACTGACAACGGTAACTCAGGATGTCGAAGATTTTATGAGCAGTAAATTAGGTCGTGCAATTGTTGCAAACAGTTCGATGTCAATTTTGTTAAAACAGTCACCCAGTGCAGTTGATGTGCTGTCCGATGTATTCAAGTTAACCGAGGAAGAAAGAAAACGTTTATCAAACTTTCCAATTGGACAAGGCTTGTTCTTTGCTGGTCAAAGTCATGTACATATCCAAATTGAAGGTAGTGATACCGAAAAGAATCTAAGTAACACAAATCCACAAATAGTGGATAAGCCCCTGGTAGTCCAAAACAATGACAACGGTCCCAGTGTAAGTAGCTATATTAACCCAGACTCAAAAATATAAACATAAGGTATAATAATAAACAACTATGGCAACGCCAGAACAAGACATGAAACCAGATATTGATTCGGATATAGGGCCTGCATCACTTAAGGCCCTAGACAGTCAAGAATCAAATCCTGATAAACCGGCATCTGACAAGGTTGGTTCTGTCGCTGACCAGGAAGAAAAAGGTTCAAAACCATGGGTTGATAGAACATCCCGCAAGGGGACTAAGTCATCGAAACCTGTCGGTCGTTTTTCGTTCTTGAAAAAAAAAGGACCTCTGACCGCTATTTTTGCAACGCTTGTTCTTGGGTCCCTAGGACTTGGGAGTTTATCAACCGCCTACTTGCCAATTAGCGTTGCGGCAAATCTGGTAGCGAAGTTTAATACTCAGGATACCAGTCTTTCGATTAGAGCAAACAAGATTATATCTGCCAAAATGACCCAAAATGCCACCAGCGGGTCATGTCTAGTAGCCAAGGTTCTTTGCCGTTTTTCAAGACCTTCAAGCAGATTCCTGAAACTACTAAAAAAAAGTGGCATCACAGTATTTAATGGCGAAAAAGAGATTAAAACTGTTTTACAATGGCCAATTATAGGTAGCACAAAAAACATAAAATTTCATTTTACTGATAGTGCCGGCAAAAAACTCGAAGTTGAGGCCAAAGATCTTTATAAAACATTATCTAATTCGGCAAACAAAGAATTTCAAGCGGCATTTCATCTGGCCCAACGAACGCGTTTTGTCAGCGTCAGCGATTATGTATTTAAATTTGTTGCCGCAAAATTTGGTTTTAACACTAGTGATAAAGCTAGAGCGGTCACTAATGATGAAGAGCTTAAAACTAAAGTGAATGAAGATGTAAAAATCGATGATGGAGGCGCAAAAGCCGCCTCGGGAGAAGGTGAAGCAGCAAGTGAATCATTCGTCAAAAAATTGCTAGGCGATAAAGCCGAGCAAATAATAAAAAGACTCAAAGCTTCAAGCAAAGGTGGTGCAATTACCGCAGTGGCTGGGATAATTTGTTTAATTAGTGATGGGCCAGGATTAATGATAAAAGTTGAAAGAGCTTTCCAAATGATACAGTTAATAAAATATGGAGCTTTTTTCTTGTCGATATTCGGAGCTATCAAATCAGGTGAAGCCACACCTGCAGAAACGACTTCTGTTGGCAATCAACTTACAAAAGTCGTCAATGGTAATTCTGCCATGGATTCATTCGGTATGAAATATACTATGACAGGCCAAACCACACCGCAAAATAACAATTATACAAAATATGTTCCAGGCATGAGTATGATTGCACTGCTTGGTGGAATCGCTGCAGTAACCAGCAGTAAGGCGAAAATCAAAGCTTGCCAATACGCGGCAAATCCAGTAACAGGCGCAATCATAGACGGTTTCCTTGCCTCAACTGGTCCAATTGATTGGGTAGCTTTATTTGGTAATTTAGTAATCGGCGTTCTAATAACGCTGTTTCTTGATCATTTTGCATCACCAGCAATTCAGGCGCTTATAGATACAATCCCGTCTAGTTGGTTCTCTTCTATTATGCAATTCTTTTGGGGTGATCTGACTCAAAACCTAAGTGGCGAAAAAGTTGGTGACGCCCTAGCTAGCGGGGCAGCTCATGTCATGGGCCAAACGTCTAACGCTGGTGGCAATATGCCAATGACCGTCGACCAAGCTGTTGCCTATGGTAATTTGACTAAACAGGTTCAACTGGCTTATGCCGAAGAGGACAGAGCAACAAAAAGTCCGCTTGATGCCAGTAGCCCAAACACATTCCTGGGTAGTATTGTTCAAAAATTAATACCTTACTCTACCGGCTCAAGCTCCCTAATAGGTTCATTCTCAAACACCCTCTCGACTATGGGTAAAATCGTAACAGGATCGTTCGGTATGGCCCTTCAACCCGTTGGTGCCAGTGCCGCATCAGATCCAGGCGCTGAATATAAACAATGCCAAGACCCAGAAATAATGGCTGGTGATGTTGCCGCTGGACCGTTTTGTAACATAATATACGGCATACCACCAGAGTATCTGGACAAAGATCCTATTGAAATAGTTACCGAATTAACTACAGGTAAATACGCTGGTAATATAGACGAAGATACTGGTGATCCAGTTGCTGGGAAAGATTTGGCGAAATGGATAGATTTATGCACTGACGGCACTACAGATGAGGCCGCAAACTGCATGATTAAAGATGACGAAAGAGCTACATATGCCCTATACACAATGGATCATCGTATCCAAAAATCAATGGACGAGGAAGACACAACCGCAAGTCCAACTGATACAACTCCTACTGATGGCACACCAACAGGCGATGCCCAACAACTAGCCCAAGAAATTTTGGATAATAATAAGATTGATTTATCTTATACGGGTGATGCTGGTATACCAGTAAAAAAAGACATTCAAGATGCCGCGGCTGGTAAAGTTGGTTCGGCAGGTGCTATGACAAGCACGGCAATTTTACAGTTAATTGCTAGTTTAGGTCAAAATCATACCGTTATGGTTAGCGCAATTCAAAGTGGTGGCGTTGGACACTCTGCTGGTTCTACCCACTATACCGGTAATGCAGTAGATTTTGCCATGCTTGATGGTTCGGCCGTAACCGGAAGAGATAGTGGTTCGATAACTATCATTAAAAAAGCCGAGAGCATTTGGCCAACAGGTTCTGCTTTCGGCCAATCACAATGTAGCGGGCAGACAGCACCACTCCCAAGTGGGTGGTCTACATTCCAAGATACTTGTACCCACATTCACTTACAAGTTCCAGCGGGGACACCATGATGAAAAAACATTTCACAAAATCAAAAATATACATTTGCTTAGTGCTAATAATTTTATCGGCTGTGATTTTGCCGGTAAAAACATTAGCGTTTGACCAAGACTTTTTCGCTGGAAATGACATTTTATTTTATAACCCCACCTGTGCGGACACTACTGGCTCTAGCTCGAGTGATGGAACTTTAACTGGTAAAAACAATAGAGAAAAAATTTGGTGCTTCTTGCGGACAACCATGGGACTTTCCAAAAATGGAGCGATTGGAGTTATGGGTAACCTAATGAGAGAAACGGGGAATACTTGGGAGCCTAATACGTGGCAAGGATGGCCTGCTGGTATTTGCGATAACAAATCTAACCCAAATTGCGGCTACGGCTTAGCACAATGGACTGCTGTTAAGTATAAAATTGGCCCTAAGAGTCTTTGGAAATACGCTGGAGAAACATATCCAGATGACACCGGCAAGGCGGCTACACTAATAACCCAGTTAGAATTCTTAAAAATATCTATAACAAGAGATGCTTTACCAAAAAGTATGCGTTCTGGTGCTGGCGAAAAAGAACTTATTGACTATTTAAAGGACCCGAATATTGATATCAAAGAAGCAGCTTACCAATATGTAAGATTATATGGGTATTGGGAAGCTGATCTCCCTAGGAGTAATACTGCTAATTTACAGGGTCAGGATAACGCCATAAAAATAAGTGAAGATAACAGCCTAATGAACTTGCCCTGCGGTAATGCTACAACATCGCCTACAGCCAGTGGCACAAACCCAACAATAGTGATTGATCCGGGGCATACAGGTAGTGACGACCCAAGATTAACCAATGGCTACATTGACCCCGCCAGTGGTATTTTGGATACAATTGGTAGCAACGGTCATGAGGGTCCTGACGTATTCAATGTTGCCACCAAATTAAAAGCATTGCTATTAGCGAAAAATTATAACGTTATTATGACTAAGCAAAGCGCAGACGACAGCCCTAATAGTAGAAAAAGGGCTGACATTGCAAATAGTGCAAATGCAGATCTAGCCATTAGCATTCACTATGATTCCGCGCATTCGTTTGGTGGATGGGGTCAGGTTTACGCCCAGCAAAATGGGCTATATAGGAACAAGGGTAGTAATGGTTTAGGACAGAAAGTATACTTTAATAACACCGATTTAGCCAATAAAAGCATTGAATATGCGGATAAGTTTGTTACTGCTCGCAAAGCAAATGAAGGCGGCCCAATAGAAAGGACAACTAACAATACTTTTACAGCTAGGGCACAAAGTGCCCCGGGTTCAATCGCCGGCGGAAATATCCCGCTAGTCCAGTTGTGGTCAAAAGTACCTTGGGTTTATAACGAATCCGGGGCACCTAGTAGTGGAATGACAGACAGCCAAATGGATGAATATGCAAAGGGCTTGTCTGATGGAGTTGTAGCATCCGTGCCACCGGGTTCAGGTGGAAACAATGGTGGTTGTAGTGGCGGCAGTTCTCAGGCTGGGGCTTCAATAGTGGCGATTGCCAAGCAAGAACTTGCCAATCCCGGTGATAATACAAAATATTCAGGAGTTGCTGACGAATGGTGTGCTGCATTTGCTAGTTGGGTTTATAA
>CAIPOF010000007.1 GCA_903866605.1 uncultured bacterium
AGTTAGTGGGCTGTTAATGCCTTGGGTTAGTCCGCTATTGGCTTTGGAGGCTCTTAGTTCTAGGACAGCTCCTGGTGTCACACCTGGTTGTAGTTGAGCTAGTAGGGTTGGTGGTGTAGTATTTGTTATTTGATAGTTAGTAGTACCATTGCCTGCTATTAGTAAGAAGGATTGAGGGTTAGATAGATTATTAGATGAATAGACTGGGAAACTATTACTAGAACTAGCTTTAAAGCAATACTTAGTATCGTCTGATGGACAATAGTCATTGCCAGTGATGGTTAGTGGAGGAGTTGGATAGGCACTATGGTCTATTTGATATAAGGCTAATTGCTTTTTGGCATTGCTTAGGTCTGATTGAAGAGCTGAAGTAACAGCTTTTTGAGAAATGCCGGTATAGGAGACTATGGTGATGGCGGCTAATATTCCTATGACTACTATGACTACGAGGAGTTCGACGATTGTGAAGCCCTTCGATTCGCTTTTTTCATTCAGGGTCTGGCGAGCTTTTGAGTATTTAGAAGATGGTAGGTAGTAGGTAGTAGATGGTTTTTTTGTTAGCTTATGCATAATATTACTTATGATTATACATCAATCTTTAATTAACTTTACTCGATGCCCTGCCAATTATTATGAATAAATGTTTAAACTAGTTTTTTCAAATATTGCCCGGTAAAAGATTCGGCAATTTTTGCGACTTGTTCGGGTGTACCTGATGCTATAATATTGCCACCACCCATACCACCTTCGGGACCCATGTCGATAATGTAATCAGCTGTTTTTATTACGTCTAAATTGTGCTCGATTATAACCATACTGTTCCCACTGGAAACCAATTTTTGTAAGATTACAAGTAAACGTTTAACATCATCAGTATGTAGCCCAGTAGTTGGCTCATCAAGAATGTAAAGAGTCTTGCCGGTTGCACGACGTGATAATTCGGTAGCAAGTTTGATACGTTGGGCTTCACCACCACTAAAGGTCGTTGCTGGTTGACCTAATCTAATATATCCAAGCCCAACCTCAACCAATGTTTCGAGTTTGCGCGATATTGATGGAATATTTTCGAAAAACTTGGCTGATTGGTCAACTGTCATATCCAGAATATCGCTAATAGTCGAGCCTTTGTATTTTATTTCTAGTGCCTCACGATTATATCGTTTACCCTTACAAACATCGCAAGTTACATAAACGTCTGGTAAAAAGTGCATTTCAATTTTTATGACGCCATCACCATGACAATTTTCGCAGCGACCACCTTTGACATTAAAGCTGAATCGTCCCGATTTGTACCCACGAATATTTGATTCTGGTGTTGATGCGAATAAATCACGAATTGCTGTAAATACACCTGTATAGGTGGCTGGATTTGACCTAGGAGTTCGACCAATGGCTGATTGATCAATTACAATAACTTTATCTAACAGATTTATACCTTCGATATTTTCGTGCAACCCTGGCACGACATGCGAACGATGCAATCTGGCTGATAATTCTTTGGCCAATATGTCGTTGACTAAGGTTGATTTGCCACTTCCGCTAACACCACTGACAACAGTCAAGACATTCAAAGGGAACACAACATCAATATTTTTCAGATTATTCTCTTTGGCACCACGAATGACCAGGGCTTTATCTTTAATTGTATGGCGACGTTTTCTAGGAACGTCAATTTTTTCTAACCTAGCCAAATATCGACCAGTAATACTGTTTTTATTTTTGGAAACTTCGTCCGGTGTGCCTGCCGCAACAACCTTACCGCCAGCAATTCCAGCACCTGGCCCAATATCTATCAGATAATCAGCGTTACGAATTGTGTCATCGTCATGTTCGACAACGATGACAGAGTTACCCAAATCACGCAGATGTTTCAAAGTTCCAATTAATCGATGGTTGTCACGTTGATGCAAGCCGATTGAAGGTTCGTCTAGAACATACAATACACCTTGCAGACCTGATCCAATTTGAGTTGCCAGACGAATACGTTGAGCTTCACCACCTGATAATGTATTGGCAGCCCGACCAAGTTCAAGATAATTTAGCCCAACGTTATTCATAAAACTAAGTCGTGAAATAATTTCTTTGATGATCTGTTTGGCAATAAATTGCTCTTGGTCGTTCAATTTCAAGCTGTTTTGAAATAGATCAAGCGCATTATCAATATCCAAATTACAAATATCCATTATATTTAATCCGTGGAGTGTAACTGCCAACACGACTGGTTTAAGCCGCGCACCATGGCAAGTATTGCACTTTCGTTCGCGCATAAAACGTTCAATATCACGACGCATGAATTCACTGTCAGTCTCGTGATGTCTGCGTTCCAAATTTGGAATAACACCTTCATAGGTTGATTCATATATTCGGCCATTGCCCAACTGAACTTCGTACTTTTGATCACCTGTCCCATATAATACTTTGTCCAAATCGCCTTTAGATAATTGCCCAACTGGAGTTTTAACACTAAAACCGTGAGCCTTGGCTACCTCTGTTAATTTTTTCATATACCAGGCGTCGTTATTAACTCGGTTGTACGGACGAATCGCACC
Source organism: uncultured bacterium (assembly GCA_903866605.1). Taxonomy (GTDB): domain Bacteria; phylum Patescibacteriota; class Saccharimonadia; order Saccharimonadales; family Saccharimonadaceae; genus UBA1547. Next base: position 2,550 of record CAIPOF010000007.1, read on the forward strand.
CTCGGAAATTGTTAAATTTGGATTAAAAACTAAATCTGGATCGACTTCTAACCTGTTGCCAAGTCCCGTACAAACAGGACAAGCCCCCTGTGGTGCATTAAAACTAAACAACCGTGGTTCTAATTCAGGGATATCTTCATTCGGATGGTCCAAACATGCGTAACGCTGGCTATAAGCCGTCAGTGAATTGTCGTCCGTGTTCAAGACTTCGATGATACCATCAGCAATTTCCAATGTTTGTTCGACTGATTGCGTGATACGCCCCAGTATATCTGGTGACAATACGACCCTATCGACTACAATTTCAATATTGTGTTTATAATTTTTATCAAGAATAGGAAATTCATCCAGCGCATAAACCACCTCATCAACACGGACGCGCGCAAACCCAAGCCGACTGTACTGTTCAGGTATATGCGCAAATTCACCTTTTTTATCTTTGACAATTGGTGCCAGAATCATTAATTTAGCGCCACTTGGTAATTTCATAATTTCATCAATAATAGTTTCTGATGTGCGCCTGGTAACTGGTTTGCCACAAATTGGACAATGTGGGATACCTATTCGTGCAAATAGCAAACGTAAATAGTCATAAACCTCAGTTACGGTTGCAACTGTACTGCGAGGATTATGGCTGGTTGATTTTTGATCAATACTTATGGCTGGGCTAAGTCCTGTAATCTGATCGACATCAGGTTTTTCCATCAGACCCAAAAATTGACGAGCATAACTGGATAAACTTTCAACATAACGTCGTTGACCTTCGGCATAAATTGTATCAAAGGCAAGGCTTGATTTGCCCGAACCCGACAAACCGGTAATAACCACGAATTTATCGCGTGGAATATCAACATTAATGTTTTTCAGGTTGTGCTCGCGCGCGCCTGTGACTCTAATTACCTCTGGCATAACCTGACCATTATACGCTGTTATGATGGATTTTTCTAGTCCTGGCTTTGTGACAAATTAAGTATTAATTCATAATACAACGTGCTGAAAAGCCAAACGAATTATCTATATAATTACCTTGACGTTCTACCCCCGTTTCTCCCGAAACCCGAACATCCCTGCTCCAGGAATCAGAAGCATCATATTGTGAGCTGGTCCAAATATAACCGTATGTGCCTATATCATAATAGCCCCCAGGGTTAGCCCCACCAACCAAAAAATTAAATCCGCTTGTCCCACCGGTTTTAAGCTTAGTCCCTTGATCCGAACCTCTAAATCCAGTGGAGTTAGCTTGTCCCGACGTCATCCCTAAAAACACTTCCATTGTTTGGAATTCGGCATCTGTTGGTATATGGAAACCGGTCGGGCAAATACCCTGTGCGCCTGCTGTTGTGGTATATTGCATCATCTCGTTCCATGAATATAGCCCACCATAAGTGGTACAGTTGGCAGTATCGTCGTTATAACACCATTTTTCAAGAGTTGCGTTATTGGTCTGAGCAGTCGCCCCATCAATCCTTGTACCAACATCTAGATTAGATTGCATCCAAGTCTGGGTTCCTATTACAACCGTTGGTGGTCCTGAAACAATGGTTGGTGCAGTGTCCTTGGTAATACGGTATGTGACAGAACTAGCTGTATTTTTAACGTCTAAAGTGAATAACTGGTAATTAGGACCAGTTGAGGAGTAGTTGTCAATAGTGTTACCAGGGCTAACTTTCAGGCAGTAGCTAGTATCAGCTACACTTGATGAGTCTAGTGGACATTTAGTAGTAGGGTCAATACTAGTTGGGTAGGCTCCATGATCAACGTAGTACATATTTAAGCGATTAGTATTGTTAGTTAAATCGGATTTAATAGCCGTAATAGTAGCTTTTTGAGATATGCCTGTATAGGAGACTATGGTTATGGCAGCTAATATACCAATTACGACAATGACTACTAACAGTTCGACTATGGTGAATGCGGGCTTGAACCTATTTTTAAGTGCCATCATACACACAATATATCATTTTTATCCGAATAGGCACAAGCTTTATACAAAATTAAACACCTTAATAAGTTTGACATATAACGCTTATAGTTGCATCGTATGATTTTTGGAGTTATAGTTTTTTAATCATTATGAAAAAAACAATTACAATATTGCTAATAGTCGCCAGCCTGTTAATCATCCTAGATTCAATACATTTTGGAGACGCTTTGATTATGTTTTTATTCGCTGGGATTATCCCTGGAACCAATCTTCAATTAAACCCAGAACAAACATTTGGGTTATTCACGATTTCAATCAGCCTTATTGTCGTATATTTTAAATCAAAGACACCGAACAAAACGCATTCTATAAAAATAAAACAGAATCAACCAAAAACTCGACACCTAAGCCACGTCTAACTAATCTAAATCAGCCGATAGAATACTTTCAGCCCACAATTGCAACTCTTGCAACAAAAATTGTTTATTATCATCAGTATTTATGGCTGATAATTTTTGCAGGGCACTCGTATAAGTTGGCAATTGGCTATTAACCCTATCAGAGCGCCATTTTTCCCATGCTACTATTTCGTCTGCCGATAAGCTGTTGGGGAAATTACGAGCTTTGTAGTGTAATAACAGCGGATCCAGCCGTTCATCGACAAAATTCGGATGAAAATCAGCTAGGTCATTTTTATCTGTGTTTCTCACCTTTTCGACCCGCATTTTATCAGCATCGGACACAAATCCATCATATAGTTGTGCCTCGGGATCAGGCGATTTTTTGAATTCTTCACGATTTTCGTAAATCGAACGAATATTTTCAGCAAATCCAGGCGCAGACAACAATATTTCTCGATGTTTTTTTATTATCGTATCTTTCAAACCAATTTTTTTCCATCCATTACCCTGCTCTAACACTCCGATTGGAGCAACTGCCGGAGCACGATTATACTGTAGCTCTTTGACTGGTATTTTCACAAAATCGTCAGATTGTCGCTCTTGCCACGTTGCAAATATTTTTTTAGCCAGTTCTTTGGAACCCATTTCAATAAATGGCGTCGGATCAATGCGTAAATCATAAACAATCACATTACCATTTCTGCCAGCGGTGAGCGGAAATGCAACCGTGGTTTTATTGTACTGTGAATCAAATCGTCCACTAGAATAAACGAATGGTTGTTTTACGTCTAGATTAACCAGTTTTTTTACTTCGTTTTTGTCACGCATTTTTAGTAAATATTGATAAAGTTGCGGTTGCTTTTCAAAAATAAGTTTTGCCACCGAGATTAGAGCCAAAACATCACTAAGTGCATCGTGAGCTTTGAAATGATCAATACCGTTTATTTTAGCAATTAGTTCTAACCGATTTGTGGGCACACCTTTTTCGTCAACTGGCCACTTTATGCCATCAGGACGAAGCGCCCTGGTCATACGGACAACGTCCAGCAAATCCCATTTGGAACGGCCACCTTTCCAACTCCACTCATACGGATCGTAAAAATTACGCCATAACAAATGACGAATAAATTCATCGTCAAATCGAATATTGTTAAACCCAACTGCTATCGTATCTGGCGTAAAGATATCGTTTGTCAACATTTTGGCA
>CAIPOF010000008.1 GCA_903866605.1 uncultured bacterium
TATCGAAAATATTCGATCACATGACAAATTTGTGGTTAAATTGTCGCCTAAAGTTACGGTAATTGTTGGCAATAACGGTAGTGGCAAGACATCTATAATCGAAGCAATATATTTGGCTTTGCAAGGTACTTCCTTCAAGGGAAGTGATATAGATATTCTGCGCTATGAATCACCATGGTGGCGAATTGAAATAGAATTTAATACGTTTATTAAAAGAACAATTACATTTGACCCGAATATATTATCTGGCAAAAAAAAGATTATGATTGGTGACAAGGTGATGTACAGATTACCACTTAAATACAGGATTCCAGTTGTATTATTTGAACCAGAAGATTTAAGATTGCTGCATGGCTCCCCTACGCGGAGGCGACAGTTTATAGATCGTTTTATTAGCCAACTTGACCCGATTTATCTAAATGCCCTGCATAAGTACGAGCGAGCCTTAAAACAACGAAATAATTTATTGAAAAAAAGAAATTTTTCAAATGACGAGTTATTTGTGTGGGATATTGCCCTGAGTGAATACGGATCGTATATTATTGAAAAAAGAATTGCATTTATTGAACAAATAAATAGCCAGTTGGATGATGTCTATAATTCAATTGCAAAATCTGGCAATATTGTTTCGGTTCATTATTCAAATACATATATTGGTGACATAAAACAAAAATTATTAAATGATTTGCACCATCACGCCGAAAAAGATAAAATATTGGGCTTTACAAGCACTGGACCACATCGACACGATGTCATATTCAGGTTTAACAACCTAGCGGCCTTAGACGTCGCCTCACGGGGTGAAGTTCGAACAATTGTACTAGCCATTAAATTTATGGAAGTTGGGATTATTGAACAAATAACAAACATCAAGCCAATAATTTTATTGGACGATGTTTTTAGTGAACTTGATGGGTCTAGGCGTAAGACAATTACAAAATATTTACAAAATTATCAGACTATCATAACTACGACTGACGCGGATGTGGTAATAAAAGGTTTTACAAAAACAGCCAATTTAATCAATTTGAAATAATTTAGTAAAAACCAAATCCATTTGTGGCACGTATGACATCTGATGGAATGTTGGGGTAATCATCAATTGAAAAAATTATTGATGGACCTGCAGCAATTTTCCATTTTCCATTTTCTTTTTTCAAAATAATTCGCAACATATCATCTAGCCCGCTAAAAGGCCCAATGTTTTTTACTGCAACTACCGGGTTATACCAAACGCCTGGTTTTAGGTTTGCACCATACCACTGTCCATTATCAAAAAGTGTTCCGTTGTCAACCTGGTATCCAGAATTTGGCAGGACGGGCGTTATCACGCTTTGGATAGATGACTTTTCGGCTGTTAATAATTGGCCAAGCTTGTCTTGGGTGTAAATTAAGGTTGGTGTTTTTATCTCTATAGATTTGGTAATTGAGATTGAATTTGTCACTATTTGGTAATCTTTTGACCCAGAAAACTTGATAACATAAACACCAGGTTGAAAATTAATCTTTTTAAGGCTACTAGCACTAACAATTTGTTTTTTAATTGAAAGATCTTCACCGTTTTGTTCACCAATCGTAATTGTTGTTCCTGGCGATGGGTTAAGGGTCACGGTAAGCTGTTCTACGAAATAATTTCTACCAAATATTAAATAAATAGCGAGTAAAGCCAAAACAAATAGCAATATTAATAATCTAATAATTAACTTGGTTTTTGGTGTATTGGTAAAGTAATTAATAATTGGTTGCATAATGTTATATAGCCTTAAATATTATTTCAAAATCAGACGGATCGTAACCCTGCCCATATATGTAATCAATAGCGGCAAATTTATCAGTAGGGTTGTCGGAGCTAATGTATACTGCTTGTTTTCGAGTACCAGGGTATTTTTTCGACCAGCCATACTCAATCTTATAGAACGGAGATGCGTCAATTTGTATATTTGGCATATTTAACCCCACATCCAGATATGACATTCGACTCGCGAGTTCATATTTGCTGAGTTTACTCTCCGGGACTTCCTGAACGATATAATTATGTTTGATTGAAGAGATAGTGTCGCCACTATTTGATTTAATATTGCGGATTGTTAATGTAAAATTTTGTTTTGGTAATTCAGTAAATACGATATGTAGTGATTTCTTATCTATTTTAATAGTGAATGCTTGCTTCGGCTCGACTGTGGTCACGAAACTATCTTTGCTCGTTGTCGCATCGAGTTCTTTATTAAAAAAGTATACAGCTTCTCTGGTACCGACGGGATAAATACTATCTGTCGGCGAGGAGTCTATCAGATGAAACTGAAAAGAATTAAAAATAAAGAAGCCACTAGCAACAATCGTGGCTGCTACTACAATACCTAGAAGTGTTAATAAACGTTTTTTCATACTATTATTTTATCCTCCCAAAACCAGCTATCCAAAAACCCGATCCAAAGTGCGCATTCGCATCGCCGTTAGCCCCAACAACATAACTACTTTTCGTAACTGTTTGGCTTTCGTTGCCACCGATAGTAGTGATGGTCTTAGTAGAGGCATCATAAGACAATACTAAAGCCACATGCCTCATACCGTTTGAGCCTGGGCTATTAGTATATGCAGCCGTCACGTCGGGGTTTGGGACAGATCCATAATACACCATATCTCCAGGCTGAGGGTCTTGTGTGCCAAAGCCAATATACATTTCATATTTTTTAAAATATCTTATTAAATCAGTTACGGTTCCGTGCATCCAAAATTCACCACCCTTCGTTAATGGGTAGCCAGCTTCTTTATAAACCCAACTAGCAAATGCAGCACACCATTCGTCAGCAACTCCTGAATATTTTGTATTATCACCGGGATTGGCAAGTTCTTGCTTGGCAATCGCCACTATTGAAGCCCCAGCCTGAGAACTGCCGCCACTACAACCA
>CAIPOF010000009.1 GCA_903866605.1 uncultured bacterium
CCTGAGCGATGTGACTGTAACCATGAGTGATAATCAGGTGATCGTTACCCGCAAGGATGATGAACGAATAGCCAAAGCCCAGCATGGTTTACAGCGCGCTTTAATTAATAACGCTGTTATTGGTGTTACAAAAGGTTATGAGAAAAGACTCGAAGTCAATGGAGTTGGATTTCGCGTTAGTGGAGGTGGCAGCGAAATAGAGATGTTACTTGGTTTTTCACACCCTGTAAAATACAAAGCAACAGACGGTGTACTCCTTACAGTAGACAAGATGACTATCATTGTTTCGGGAATTAGCAAGCAAGCCGTTGGTCAAACTGCTGCAGAAATTAGAAAAATCAAGAAACCTGAACCATATAAGGGTAAAGGGATTAAATATAATGATGAAAATGTACGTCGCAAGGCTGGAAAGGCAGGTAAATAGATTATGAGTCCCGTTAAAACTAATATCAAAGTGACTCAAAAATATTTAAATTGCCGAAATAACCATCAAAGGAAGGAGTTATAACGGGATGACTAATCTTGATAAGAAGATATTGAATCAAGGACTTCGTAAAGGACGTATTCGAGCCAAGATTTCTGGAACGAACGACAGACCACGCCTAAGCGTATCAGTCAGCAATATGCATGTCAGTGCTCAGATTATTGATGATGTGAAAAAACATACAATTGTATCAAGTACAACTGTCGGAGCAAAAATCACTGGCACGATTACTGAGCAAGCTGCATATGTTGGATCTGATATAGCCAAAAAAGCCAAAAAAGCCAAAATAGATACAGTTGTTTTTGACAGGAATGGGCATAAATACGCCAGACGATTAAGTGCGCTAGCAGATGCTGCACGCAAGGAAGGTTTAAAGTTTTAATTATGGTTGAATCAACTGACAGGCAACAAACTGGACCACGTGGATCTCGTCCAAATAGCGGACGTCGTGATGCACCAGCCGAACCAAAAGAATACCAAGAGTTAGTAATAAATATTGATCGTGTTGCACGTGTTGTAAAAGGTGGACGTCGCTTTAGATTCAAGGCACTGGTTGTTGTCGGAAACGATAAAAACAAAGTCGGGATTGGTGTTGCCAAAGGAGCCGATGTCCAGGCTGCAATTGCCAAAGCTACCGAAGTCGCTAAAAAGCACATTATTAATATTGCGATTGATAAAGATACAATTCCTCATGACTGCGAACTGCGATATTCAGGAGCTCAGGTTCTAATAAAGCCAGCTTCTCCAGGTACAGGTATTATTGCCGGTGGTGTTGTTCGATCGATTATCGGTGTAACTGGTATTCGTGATATTCTGACCAAATCACTTGGATCGACAAATAAAGTCAATATTGCCTATGCCACGATTGAAGCGCTTAGAAGTCTTGTTCCGCGAAGTGAATGGCTAAATGCTGCTTCAAATGCTACAACTATAAAAAAGACTGACAAAATGGAAATATCCTCCGTCGCCAAAGCCAAGGAGGACAAAAAGTAATGACAAAATATAATGAACTAAATATCATCGCCAATAAATCCACAAAACGAGTAGGTCGTGGTATTGCCGGTGGCCAAGGTAAAACCGCTGGTCGTGGCACCAAAGGTCAGAATTCTAGAACAGGGAAAAAACAAGGTTCAATGTTTGCTGGTGGTTCACGCACTTTGGTAACAGCTATTCCAAAGGCGCGCGGTTTTAAATCACTTCGTACGCCTTCTCAGGTAGTCTACCTAGATCATTTGAACGCATTCAAGGGCAAGGTCATAGATAATCAGGCATTATTTAATGCTGGTTATATTTCATCTCCATACCAAGCAGTTAAAGTGATTCTGCGAGGTGAATTAACTGAAAGCATCAACTTGCAAGTATTTAGTGCCAGCAAAAATGTCAAAGCCGTAATAACAAAGGCAGGTGGAACTTTTGTAAAAACTGCTGTACCATTAAGGATGAGCACAAAAGTTGCAAAAGATGATAATAAATAGACCGATTTAAAAACCGTCAATCAAGTTCAGAGGGGTAGTACAAATATGAACTGGAGAACAATCCTAAGATCACTAAAAAACCGCGATATGTTAAAGCGCGTGTTAATTGTGCTTGGGATTATTGTTGCTTACCGATTGCTGGCACATATCCCAGTTCCGTTAGCTGAACCAACTCAACTCAAAGAGGTAGTTAATAGTATTATCAGCAAATCTGATTTTGGTGGTTTTTTGAATTTGCTATCAGGTGGAGCTTTAACTAGTTTTTCAATTATTCTGGTGGGAATGAGCCCGTTCATTACTGCGTCAATTATTACTCAACTTTTGACAAAAGCAGTTCCAAAGCTTGAACAACTTCACAAAGATGGTGAATCAGGCCGACGCAAGATAAATCAATGGACACGTATGATAAGTGTTCCACTAGCTATCGTTCAGTCAATTGCCTTTGTATTTATACTACGCCAGACAGTCCTTGCAGGTAATACGACCATACTTGCAAATTCATCACTTCTTGATTGGACCGTAGCCGTTACGGCCATGGCGGCAGGATCAATATTGTTAATGTGGTTGGGAGAATTGATTACTGAACAAGGGATTGGCAATGGTATCAGTTTGGTCATCTTTGCCGGTATTGTTAGCCAGATTCCAAAAATGATGGCAAATATTGGCAGCTCATTATTTGATACCACAAAAGGTTCACTAAATGTATTTGGTTGGTTCAGTATACCAGTTAATCCGTCATCATTTTGGATAGCGGTGGGACTAACTTTATCATCGCTATTAATTTTATATATACTCGTCAAGATTAATGAAGCCCAAAGAGTGATTACGATCAACTATGCTAAAAGAGTCCAAGGCAACAGTAGCTATGGCGGAATAAAAAGTATTTTACCAGTTAAATTAATCTCTGCAAATGTTATTCCTATTATTTTTGCAGTGTCGTTTTTGTCATTGCCAGCATTCATTGGACAAATTTTAAAAGCAACGGGTAACCCTGCGTTTCTTGGCTTGGCAACTAACCTGATTACTTGGTTCCAAACGCCAAGTCCTGGCTCTTTTACCGGTTCATCTTTACAGGCATTTATATATCCAGCAGTATATTTTGTGCTTGTCATACTATTTACCTATTTTTATACAGGCATTGTTTTTAATTCAAACGAAATTGCCGAGAATTTACAAAAACAAGGTGGATTCATCGATGGTATTAGGCCAGGCAAGCAAACTGAAGATTATCTAACTCGTACCGTAAACCGACTTACATTATTTGGATCATTAGCGTTGGGTACAATCGCCGTTTTACCATTTGTTGGTGAGTATTTGATGTATAATCTGGCTGGTATTACAGGTAGCAAATTGTCAATCGGTGGTACTGGAATGTTAATTGTTGTCTCGGTCGCACTTGAATCGTTACGACAAATAAATTCCCGCGCGCTGATGGTTACATACGACGATTATAAGTAGTAATTAGTAGGTAGTAGCTAGTCTGCTATAACAGCTTGCGCTTACAAGGGTGAGAGTGATATATTTAACTGTATGATAAGGTCCAGATTAATGAAATTAAAAGCTATTTTTCCTACTTCTACTACCTACTCAAAAGCTCGCCAGACCCTGAGTGAAAGAAGCGAATCGAAGGGCTTCACCATAGTAGAGCTCCTTGTAGTCATAGTAGTAATAGGCATCCTAGCCGCCATCACCATAGTCTCCTACACAGGCATATCTAACAAAGCTACTCTAGCATCTATCCAATCAGATTTAGATAATGCTTCTAGACAATTAAGGCTCTTCCAGGTAGATAACATGGCCTATCCTACTACCATATCAACTGACTGTAGTGCTAGTCCAACTACCACTACAGCACCAACTAATCTCTGTATTAAAGTAAGCCCAGGTAATAGCTTTGGTTCCTCGTATACAGCTAATAACACCACTAGTCCTCAAACCTACTCGCTAAACCTAACTAATACTAACTCTACTATAGGCTATCTAACTAATGACTCTAAACCTATTATTCCAACTAACTCAGTTGCTCCACTTAACCCAGTAGCTGATTGGTTAGCTATACCAACAGGCGATCACTATGGTAACTTCTATGACTCAATTACAAAAACATACGCTACAGTAACTAGAACTACACCTAAAACCATCTATGACCCAAACACCCAACATATCTATGACGTACCAGCCAACAAACTAGGCATTAACCCACGATCTGATGGCAAAAATGGGAGTGAGGCTGTGATTGAGGAGGCGAGGACTAATTACTTGACAAATAGTTATGGGGCAGCGAATGATGGGATTAAGTGGACGACGGGATGGTCAGAAAATAACTACACTGGAGCGACATTGAATAATAGTCTGGTTGCTGGTGTTTATGGCAACACCGCTTGGAGGACTACGTGGACTCAGGCAAGCAACAATCAGTATTACGAAAACTACGGTAAGTCAGGTGCGAGTACCTTCGCAACAGGAGATAATGCTGTTACTGGGTTCTGGGTTAAGGGTTCAACAACTGGCGGGGTGCTGCGTCTCGGCCTGTATGCTAGAAATGTATCCGATGTCACTATTGGGACTATCCAGTTTTCTACGGTTACTCTTACTGGGAGTTGGCAGTACGTTAGCGTCGCATACAATAATCTACCCGTTGGCACCGACCATTGTTTGACGGAGATGTTGCTGAATGGTATTCCTATAGGCGCTACCGTCGATCTTACAAGGACAGCTTTCCAGCTCGAAAAAGGGGCCTTTGCCACTTCATATATACCAACAACAACTACAGCAGTGACTAGGAATGCGGATGTGGTGACAATTCCAACGACAAATTGGAGTAGTAGTGCGGGGACATGGATTGCTGTTGCGACCGATACCCTTGGTACTAACCTAAACCCTAATTTGATAGGCTGGGGAACTGGTAGTGGTAACCAATATAACTTGTTTACACATATGTCAAATGGACCTTATGCACAATTTGTATCTGGTGGTGTGGATGCCTCAGCAGTCTTTAGTAGACTCGCATCATATTTCACCGCCTCTGTTGCCTGGACGGCAGGAAGCCCGTTGACTCTGTATTGTGGTGGAACAAGTCAAAACAGTAGTAATAATGTATCAGCCTTAACAACTCCTCCTGTCACAACGGGGATAGGGCGTAACCCATATTCTACCGGTTCAGGTAACTATAACGGTCCCATTCAAAGAATTGTCGTATATGGTTCAGCTTTGTCGTCATCTAATATCTCAACAGCCACAGCTGCCATCCAAAACGGTCCATAAAGTCTATAATTTTAGTTATATTGACACGAATAATTTGGTCTAATATAATGGAATTACGCATAAAGCGCGGGTACACAGTACACGAGCAATTCTTTATTAATTTTACCTCTTTACGTCTGTTGACATTTGCTGTATAATTGCTAGCTGTAACTTATGACAAGTCAAAAGGAAGTAATTAAATTGCAAGGGAAGGTGGTGGAATCACTGCCTAACACTCAATTTAAAGTTGAACTAGAGAATGGTCATAGTATAATCGCCCACATTTCAGGAAAAATGCGCAAGCATTATATCCGACTTGTACCAGGCGACAAGGTGGAAGTCGAGTTGACTCCTTACGATCTTAGTAAGGGAAGAATCACTTTCCGCCTAAAAGATTAAATTAAATGTTTCGCCGTACGGTGAATAGGAGTTTTATAAGCGCTATATGAAAGTTCGTGCAAGCGTCAAAAAAATCAGTGCTGATGACAAGCTAGTCCGCCGAAAAGGCATTCTACGAGTCATTAACAAGAAAAAACCTAAAAACAAGCAAAGGCAGGGTTAAATATGGCTCGAATTGCTGGGGTTGCAATCCCATCAGAAAAGCAAGTTGGGACGGCATTGACGTATATTTACGGGATTGGCCCAAAATTTGCTAGTAATA
>CAIPOF010000010.1 GCA_903866605.1 uncultured bacterium
GCAAATCGCATAGCAGTTTTTGCCTCTGCTAGCACTCCACTTTGTAAAACCTTGCGGTTAAAACGACGAATAATATTCTCGTTTGCTTCTCGTTCATCTTTTCGGGTTACTTGTACCATATTTAAAGTATTGTAACAGAGGGGTTTAGAATGCGCAACACTACCTATTAACTATGGTCCATTCTGTATAGCAGAAGTGACAGTAGAAACATCTGAAGACGAGAGGGCGGAAGAGTAGATCACAACCCTTTGCATCGGACCATTTATATAATCGTATCCCGCATAACCGCCAACATTCGCATTTGCCGACAAGGCCGAAGTTGCAACCCCTGTTGTCGCTGCACTAGGTACTCCGTCCATATAGCCATACAGAGAACCACCGTTGACCCACGACATTGCTGCAGTTGATACGAAAGTGCCATTCTTACTGGCACTATACGAAGGCGTTCCGCCAATTACGCCTTGAATTTGACTACCGGCTGCACGATATAGACTGACATAGTTTGCCGCGCCAATCCAGGAGACATAACGACCTAAGGTTCCAGGCTCTGCGACTGAAGTAATCGTTCCCGTGCTTGCATTCCAATTTGTTGTCGGCACCGTTACTACATCCGCATTTCTTGTGATCGTAGTAGTTGTGGTTGGTATGTACGAAGTTGCAAAAGCACCTTTTTCAATCTGTGCTGCAGCGAACTCTCCCTCAAAATAATTACCAGCCGCAGACTGGCTTTGGATAATATCTAGCTCAGCGCTAATGGTATTTGTCGGCATATTTGAATACACTGCAGTTGCCTTTCGCCAAACACCATCAGTAGATACAGTTAAAGCAACTGATATTTGCCCTAGATCAGTGCTACCATTCATGGCGTGTAAATTTAGAGACACGTTACTGGCGCCTGACTTAGATAAATTTCGATACCAAATAGTAGCAGTGGCCGTATCGCCTGCTGCGAAGGTAGCTGCTGCTGATCGTTGATAAAATGCAGGGTACTGCGTCCCTGAGGAATTATAATCAGCCCTAAATTTTTGAACCGTTCCATTGATAGAACTGTTTGTATTACGACTATATATAAATTGGGAAGTGCTTTGCTTTGTCCAGTTGTCAGAAAGCCCGTCACTATTCGTATCTGCACTAAAACTTGAATTCAACAAATAATTCGTCCTCCCCTCCTCAATCACAGCCTCAGAACCAGGTTTGCCATCACTTCTAGGGTTAATGCCTAGTTTGCCTGCTGGAACATCATATATATGGTTAGTGGTTGGGTCATAGATGGTTTTAGGAGTTGAACGTGTGACTGTAGCCCAGCTATTAGTTACTAAGTCATAGTAGTTACCATAGTGATTACCCTGGGTAGTAGCTAGCCAGTCAGCTACGGGTGATAGTGGAGCTGGAGCTAGGACAGTAGGTTGAGTGTTACTAGTTATCTGATATATATTACTACCATTTGCTATAGCTAGGTTGTAGGTTTGAGGACTAGTTGTGTTATTAGCTGAATAGCTAGAGACTGTATTGCCAGGACTGATCTTAAGACAGATGTTACCAGTTGAGGGGGATGGACAATCAGAGATACTGTTAGGATAGGCCATGTTATCTACTTGGTAGAGCTTTAGTGTATTAGAGGCACTGTTTAGATCGGATTGGATAGAGGCAACTACGGCTTTTTGTGAGATGCCTGTGTAGGCTACGATGGTTATGGCGGCTAGGATGCCTATCACTACTATGACTACAAGGAGCTCGACTATGGTGAAAGCCTTTTTCATGTGCCTAATTATAGTGCACTCCTGATTTATGCACAAACGGTATAATATACACCCGTCCTCATGTGTAATCTACTAATCAATAACTTCAATATGTAGCATTTGTCCTTCAACCGAACGTTTGCCACGCCACTGATTAATGTTTGGGTGGAACCAAGCAGAAACTTGTTTACCAATTTCAACAAAAAAAATCTCATTAGCATTAAATGCTAAAAACTGCATAGTTAAGCCTTTGGCATCCTGCAAATTTAATTTTATATGTTGAGAATCAGCGCCCATTTTTCTAACATCAATTACTTTTAAATTTTCGCATTTTATTATTGGTTGTAAATTTCCAATGCCAAATGGTTCTAGGCCAGAGATTAAATCAATTAATTCCTCTGTTATCTCGCCAAGTTCTGCCGTGGCGTCGGCTTTTGGCAACAACAGTGATTTTTGATCGCCAAGTTTTTGTTTTTCATAATAATCGTTTACCCGTTTTCGAAATTTACCAATATTTTTGGTTGGCAATGTGACACCGGCTGCATATTTATGACCACCACCCTTATTTATTAAACTTTTTGCAGAATTTATTGCATCAATGGCACTAAAATCACCAAAGCTACGTGCTGATCCTTTTGATTCATCCCCCATTTCCTGTAAAACGAATGTTGGCTTTTTATATTTTTCTAGTATTTTTGAAGCTACTATACCCACAATGCCGTGATTCCAATCGGCGCTACTGACAACTAATACATTATCGTTCGTATGCAATTCGCATTGAATAATTGCTTGTTTATATATTTTGTCTTGTTCAATACGTCTGGATTTATTCAATTTATCTAAATATTCAGCTTTTTCAAGTGCTAGCATAGGGTTATTTTCGGTCAACATTTCTAGTGCGTGCCTGGCCGTTTCTAGTCGTCCGGCAGCATTCATTCTGGGGCCTAACCCAAAGCCAATTGATCTGGCATTAAGGTTTTTTGGATCTATCCCAGCAATTGCCATCAAAGCCCTCAATCCCGGCCGTTTTGTCTGCGCAAGAACTTTTAACCCCCAATAAACATTTGTCCGATTCTCATCAATTAGAGGAACAACATCACAGACCGTACCGAGTGCTACTAAATCAAGTAGCCATTTTTCATGCCCGATTGCCAGCCCTGAGTTTGTTTCGGATTTATTATTGAATTTCACCTGCATGGCTTGGACTAATTTGAAAACAACGCCAACTCCAGCTAAATCAACAAATGGATATTTATTACCTTTTCGTTTTGGATTAATCACAGCAATTGCTGGCGGTATAATGTCAGAAATATTATGATGATCTGTTACTATGACATCAACACCTAATTTTTTAGCACTAATAATTTCCTTCTTACTATTACTACCACAATCCACTGTAATAATTAGCTTTGCTTCATTACTTACGATTTTCTCAACTGCATCGACCGTTAGCCCATAGCCTTCTTCGAAACGACTTGGAATAAATATTTCGACAAACTTGAACCCAAAACTATTTAATGCGTCATGCAGCAATGTAGCGGCTGTTAATCCATCAATATCGTAATCACCGTAAATTACTATGTGGTCTTGATGTTTTTTGGCCAAGGTTAATCGCTGCACAGCTTTATCCATATCGGATAATAAAAATGGATCATAATGTTTCGAATAATCGGGTACTAAAAAAGCCGCCTTTGATTCGCCATTTAGGCCTTTTGCGGCAAGGATCCTGTCAAACAATAACATTGTTAAAAGTCAGAAGATGAGCGCTTAGGGCGACCTGCTTGCTGTTGCGATTTAATCACAATACTTTGAAGCTCTTTAAAAATCGGAAATTGTTTATTTGTCGAATATATCTTGGTGTTGCCTTGTTTCTCGCTAGTTAAAAAACCAGCCTTTTCTAAACGTTTTAACTCACGTTGGATATTGCCTGGATCTTCTTTGATTAGCTTGGCAAGACCTCGAACGTGAGTATGAAAATCAGGATATTTTGCATAAACTACAACGATTTTACGCCTGACCCTAGATGTAATAAAAACGTCTAACATAATCTTCCTTAAACTTATTTCTCACTTGCTTTACCCATCGTAGCACAATCTTACAACGTTATGCAACGATATATTTAATCGGATTAGCGCCAATTTAAAACAATTTGATTTATTTTGGCAATAGTATCCTCGTGCGATGGTACATCATTATTGCTGTAGTAGTGATCTATCCCTAGGAAATTCTCTTTTACATCTAGAACGTGCAGTTCGTCAGCAAGAACGTGAAGTTCATCAACAACCTGAACAGTTGAAACAGGTGTAGCCACGATTAAACGTTTTATCCGAATAGGCTTTAGGAAATCAACCGCTACATCAAGTACTGTTGCCCTATCAAGCCCATCAGCAACAAGAATAATTACTCTGTCACGAAGCATATCATTATCAATAAACCCACCGTCACCAAGCAGTCGATTCATTCTTTGAAAGGCTTGTCTTTTTTGTTCTTCTAAATATCCATGATATTCACTGTTATATTCATCTACTTCACCAGCTGAAAACATCCCATTGCTGGTAAAATTACCGTTCTGAGATACCCCACCAAAACTGACACCTTCCCCAGGAACTTCTATTTCTTCCACTAACAACATCGTAAGAAGGCAATGCAGTGACTCAGCAATTTGTTCACCAACAATAACCCCTCCATCGCTAAGGGCAACTACCGTACAATCTTCGTAACGATACTTTTCAAATAATTCAGCAGCTAAAACCTGCCCAGCCTGTTCGCGATTTTCGAAATACATATTTTTAAGTTTAACAGTATAATAGAAAATATGCACTACTATGAGGTGGCACCAAATCAGATTATTCGTGTTGATAGCAGTTTTTTCACGTATTCTTACGACAGACAATTACAAATCGGTCAAATTGTTTCTATTGAAATTGGTAATAAACAAATGGTAGGTGTAATCATCAAGAAAGTATCCAAACCAACATATCCAACAAAAAAAATATTATCGATTATTGAAAAAAATCCATTGCCATACCAGTTAATTGACTTGTCTTTATGGATGTCAGAGTATTATTTATCACCCCTTGCAACGGTTTTACAAGCTGTTTTGCCAAGGGGAATACAGAAAAAACGACGCCAAAAATCTTTTCAACCACAGATTACAAAGCGAGACCGAATAAAAATTGTATTCAATAAGGAACAGCTGTCGGTACTAGGAACTGTTTCCAACAGTGATTCGGGAACCTTTTTGTTCCAAGGTATCACGGGTTCAGGAAAGACTGAAATTTATATAGAAATTGCCAAACGAACAATTGCAGGTAATAAATCTGTCATATTACTGGTCCCAGAGATTGCGCTAACTTCTCAATTAATTTCTGAGTTCTCAAATCATTTTAGTAACTTGATTGTCACCCATTCTAAAATGACTGAGTCTGAGCGCCACCTGGCCTGGACTGAGGCGCTGTCCAGCAATAAGCCACGCGTTGTCATTGGGCCCAGATCGGCTTTGTTTAGCCCACTTAAAAACATCGGGTCAATTATTATTGACGAGGCCCATGAACCTAGCTATAAACAAGAGCAGTCGCCAAAATACTCTGCCCTGCGAGCGGCCACAATGCTGGGAAGATTCCATAATGCAAAAGTAATATTCGGAAGTGCAACTCCTAGTGTTATTGATCGCTATCTAGCTGAAAAATCAAATAATCCGATACTTAGACTTACAAAAATAGCGCGAGCTGATAGTATACTGCCAAATATAAAACTCGTTGATATGACAAAAAAATCAAATAATAATGAACATCAATTTTTTTCAAAACAGTTAATTTCTCAAATTGCTGAAACTCTAAAAATAAATAAACAAATATTAATATTTCATAATCGCAGAGGTACGACAAACGTTACTTTATGTAAAAAATGTGGATGGACTGCTCAGTGCCCCAGATGTTATTTGCCACTTTCGCTTCATTCCGACCTTCACAGCTTGCATTGTCATATCTGTGGGTATAGTCAGAACGTGCCAACATCATGCCCAATATGCGCTAGCGTAGATATAATTCATAAAGGTGTCGGCACAAAATTAATCGAAACGGAACTTAAAAAACTATTCCCAGATGCTAATATTGCTAGATTTGATGCCGACAATACGAATGATGAAGCAATTAATTCACGCTACAGTGAGCTTTATAATGGAACTATCGATATCGCAATCGGCACACAGATAATTGCCAAAGGCTTAGATTTGCCACAACTTAGAACTGTTGGCGTCATTCAGGCTGATGCCGGTTTAGCAATCCCAGACTTTAATACAAACGAACGAACATTCCAATTACTAGCCCAGGTTATAGGACGAGTTGGACGTAACGAACATCAAACCAATGTTGTTGTACAGACATACCAACCAACGCATCCAAGTATTGTCTATGGCTTAACCCAAGATTACGAATCATTTTATAAAAATACTTTGATTGAAAGAAAAAAAGGCCTTTTCCCTCCATTCACGCATCTATTAAAGTTAACCTGTATTTATAAAACCGAAGCTACAACAATAAAAAATGCCAAAAAGTTAGCGCTTGAATTAAAATCAAAAATTAATAAAAATATTCAGGTATTAGGTCCTACACCGGCTTTTTATGAAAGACAATACAATTCATACCGCTGGAAAATTACGCTAAAAAGTCCAAAACGTGAATATCTAATTGATGCCTTAAAATTTATCCCGCCGACTCATTGGCAATTCGAACTTGATCCGACTAGCCTACTCTAATTGCCCCTGGTATAATAAAAGATGAAAATGAAAAAAGAAAGAATAATTACCCTTCCAAATCCACACTTGCGACAAAAATCTAGCAAGGTTCATATTGTAACACCTGAAACATTAAAAATAATTGATAAAATGAAGGCGGTTGCACTTGATTGGGAGAATTCACGTCCTCACGAAATTAGTGCGGCAATTTCAGCGGTGCAGATTGATCAATTGGAACGAATAGCAATCATCCGAAGTGATTTTGATGATAAAACTGTGCGTGATTTTACGGCATTAATTAATCCGCAAATAATTAAATTTGAAGGCGAAATTAATTATGATTTCGAGGGTTGCCTGAGTGTCCCAGATGTATATGGTAAAGTCCCCAGACATGATAAAATTCGCGTAAAAGCAATTGATGTTGACGGCAATGAAGTGCGATTCAAAGCCGATGGGTTTTTATCCAGGATTATTCAACACGAAATAGATCACGTCAATGGAATTGTTTTTATTGATCACATTCGTGACGAAAAAGATGCGTTTTTTAAGCTCGACGAGGAAGGCGAATTACAACCGTTAGATTATGAAAAATATATCAAAAACAATCATATTCTTTGGGACTGATGATTTTAGTCTAGTCGTACTTCGGAGTTTGGTAGAAAACGGATATAATATTATGGCCGTTGTGACTAAACCTGATAAAAAAAGTGGCCGAGGACAAAATATCGAAATGCCAGAAGTTAAAAAATATGCAATTCAAAATAAAATTAATGTTTGGCAACCAGATAATTTATTCGAAATAAATGAGGCCGTAATTAATTTGGGTGACGGCATTATTGGAATTGTAGTTAGCTATGGCAAAATTATTCCAAAATCAATTATTGATTTATTTGAGTCAGGCATTATTAACGTTCACCCATCACTTTTGCCAAAATACCGCGGTCCATCACCCATCGAGACGGCAATTGCAAATGGTGATAGTAAAACAGGAGTATCAATAATGGAGCTTACCCCTGAAATGGACGCCGGACCAATTTATGGGCGCGTGATTCACAAATTATCTGGTGCTGAAACTCGTTTTGAACTTCGAAAAAGCCTTAGCAATGATGGGGCTAAAATATTATTATCACTTTTACCTGGAATTATTGACGGATCTATTCGACCAACTCCGCAAAATAATAATGACGCGATTTACTGCAAACTACTCAGTAAAAATGATTCCAATTTAAACATTGAGATGCCTGCCAAAAGAGCCGAATGTCTGGTGCGTGCCTATTTGGGATTCCCAAAAACAAAAATTGACATAAATGGACATAATGTAACTATTCTAAAAGCACATACCTCAAATGAGTTTAAAACGCCTCTGGACATCAAATTTAGAGATGGTGATTATCTTTCCATAGATAAATTAATTGCACCTAGCGGACGAACAATGTCAGCTCATGAATTTCTGAATGGTTATGTTCTAGGCTAATGGGTTGCCCAATATGACATCACGGCCAGCGATTACTTCGTTTTTTAGATCAGCCAAAACCTGGCTAACTACATCACGATAGTCGGGTCGGTTCACTTCCAGCCATTTTGTTGCAGCATATTCAGCACGTAATGTTGAATCATTCACATCTAGACCGGTCGTTTTTTGAAGCTGTATAAAACTGGCATCATTATGATAATTAGGCGCATATTTTGTCAGCCAAGCGACTATAACTTTGTCCTTTCGATCTATAATCGACTCAAATTCTTCAAGTTGAGCATCACTCATACCATCCGATAATTTCGTACCAACGCGCAACTCTAACTCATTATAAATATGTTGCAAGAATGGCTTTTTTTGTTCTTCAGGCATTTCATTTAGTCCAATATCTTCTAGAAATTTTTCGTCTAATTGAAACATGATGTTGTACCTTCCTTTTGTCTTATCTACTAACTCTTTTGTTTTAGTGTACGCTTTACAAGCTCTCTGGTAAAGAGTTCCAACGTGTCACCTTCTTCTAGCAGTAGTTTTTTCGGTGTTTTAAGATTTATACCGCACATCTCACCTTCAAATACTTCTTTTGCTTCTTGTTGCTGACGCTGGACAGCAACAATTTCAACTTCCATGATTTGCTCTTTTTTGTGTTTTACTCTGGCCAATACTCCTGCCATGGCTTTGCCATTAGTTACTTCTCCACCAGCAATAACTTCATCTTTTAACGATCGAAATACACCTTTTACAAGTAACGAACCGACTTCGGTTTCAACCACTTCTGGCGCGAGTAGTGCCTCCATTGATTCGCGTGCATCATCAAGTAATTTATAAATAACATTGAACATTCTGAACTGAACGTGATCGCGTGTGGCAAGCCTTTTCACTGCAGGCGATATTTCAACATTGAATCCATAGACAATGGTTTTCTTATTCGCCGCCAAGCGAATATCATTTTCGGTGATATTTCCAACACCACTGCCAATGATACGAAGTGAAATTTCACCTTGTGTATCAATTATTTTTAGGCTGTTGACTACAGAGGTCAATGACCCTTGAACATCTGCTTTGACTATAACGTTTAGGTCTTGGGACTCGTGCTGTTGAGTCATCATCTTTAACAAATCAGAACCAGTAATATTTGTACTTGCCGCATTCTTTTCAGATTCAATTCTAGCAATTGAAACTTGCTGACGAGCTTCTTTCTCGTTTTTTACAATAACAAAATTATCACCAAATTGTGGTAATTCTTTGAACCCAGTAACAGTTGCCGGCGTTGAAGGTCCAGCTTCCTTTAATGTTTTCCCAACAAAATCAAGTAATGTACGGACTTTACCGTAGGTTGTACCTGCAACTAGAAAGTGACTAGGTCGCAAAATACCCTGCATAATCAGCAACCCCACAACAGGACCACGACCAACTTCCATATGCGATTCAATGACGAGCCCCTCTGCCGGTACATCTGTATCTGCCCTCAGGTCTTCAATATCAGCGACTAATAACACCATGTCAAGCAATTTATCTATATTTTGTCCTGTTTTTGCACTTACCTCAACCATCACGATGTCACCACCCCATTCTTCTGGGTTTAGATCGTGCTCGGTTGCAAGTTGCGCCTTTACTCTGTCTGCATCAGCTGCCTCTTTATCTATTTTATTGATTGCCACTACGATTTTTGCATTAGCCGATTTTGCAAACCTTATTGCTTCGACTGTTTGTGGTTTTACTCCGTCATCGGCAGCCACAACTATAACTACAACATCAGTAAGTTCTGCACCGTGTTGTCGTAGGGCCGCAAATGCCTCATGGCCGGGAGTATCAAGCAATGTGATTGATCGACCGGCATGAATTGTCTGATATGCACTAATATATTGGGTAATACCACCAGCTTCACCATCAGCAACCTTCGTTTTCAAAATTGCATCGAGTAAACTAGTTTTCCCATGATCGACATGACCCATAACTGCAACGATTGGTGGCCTCGCAACTGCCTTTTCCGACAGTTCGTGCACCTTGTGCACACTTAGATTTGCTGTGGCTTTCCTCTCGAGGGTTACATCCAAAATGCCCAGCTCTTCGATAATAATCGTGGCTGTCTCAAAATCAATATGTTGGTTAATTGTTGAAACGATACCATTTTTAAATAATTCGCCGATTAAGTTAGTAACTGGTAAATTAAGTTTTTCAGCTAGTTCGCCTACGGTGATAGAATCGGCAATAACAATGACTTTTTCGGCCATATCCGCAAGCTCCCTTCTGCCCAACTGGGCCATATTAGTATTTACTTCTTAGTTTTAGCCTTGGCTTTTGTTTTATTAACCAAGCTAAGAGAAATTTTTCGACTATCTTTTTCGACATCCAAAACTACAAATTCTTTGCGTTCGTTCAAAGTAAAGACTTTTTCAGGATCAACTTCATCCCCGCCACCAAGTTCGCTAACATGGACTAGCGCTTCGACGGCTGGGCTAATTTGAACAAATGCTCCAAATGGAGTTATCCGAGTGATAGTACCCTCGACTTTATCACCAGGCTTAAACTGATCAACTTCAGTCATCCATGGGTCTTCGGATAATTGTTTGATGCTAAGACTTAGACGATCCTTGTCAATTGCGATAATTTTTGCATCTATTGCTTCACCAACCTTTACATAATCGCCAGGATTGTTAACACGTTCCCAGCTGATTTCACTAATGTGAACAAGGCCTTCTATGCCCTCAACGTTAACAAAAACGCCGTAATCAACAACTCCGGTCACTACACCTTTAATTTTGTCGCCAATTGTTAGTTTTTCAAATCTTGCAGCTAAACCATCTTTTATGGCTTCCTTTTCGCTAAAAATAAGCTTATTTGCTTTACGATCACAGTCCAAAATACGAACTGTCAGATTTTTTCCAATCAAGATATTCAAGCGTTGCAAAATTTCGTCCTTATCACTACCGCCAACTCGAGGATAATGTTCGGCTGATAACTGTGAGACTGGTAAAAATCCTCTGACCCCGTCATATTCAACTAACAAACCGCCTCGATTAGCGTCATAAGGCGATACTTCAATTACCTCACCTGACTCCATTTTGGTGATTACTTCATCCCACCCACGATCCTTGGCAGCTTTACGCAATGAAAGTAATGAATATCCATTGTCAAGTTCAGTATCTACAATGCTGGCAGTTATTTCATCACCAATATTAAGATTACGGTAGTAACCCACTTCACGACGTGGAACCAGACCAATACCCTGGGCTCCTAAATCTACTAATACTTCATGTTTTCGAATTGATAAAACCGTTCCTACGATTGAATCCCCTTGTGCTAGTTGCTTTACACTGTCGCTTTCGGCAGCAAGCAAATCATCCATTGTTGTGGCTTTTGCCATAAGTCTTTTCAGACTCCTTCCTTAAAATTAATATTTCTGAAGTACACGTTTAAAACAAGCACCTCAAGACTATCGTTTATTGTACCCCAGATAAGGCTACAAGTCAAAGAGAGCGTAAACTTGTTCTACGAGATAATATATAGGCAGTCGCCGTTGATGCTAGCAAAAATACTGCCATTAAATTTCCAACTGACAATTCGTTGCCAGAAGCTGGTAATTTTGCCGAGTTAACAGACGCGGTAGAGTTATTAGTTGAGTCACTGCTGGTTGATGCCTGGTTGGCACTGTATGAACTACTTGAACTTTTAGATTTATTCTCAGTCTGTTTTTTTTCGTTTGCTGCAATTGTTTGGTCACTGCGTACTTGTTCACCATGTTTATTCAATACATAAACTGCACCGATTAAGCCGACAGCTAAAATAACACCTACCAATACAAACGTTACAACCGAACCACCCTGATTTGTTCGTCGTTTCATAAACTACCTCTGTCTTAATAGTGTATATTATGCATCAATCCTCAAGAAAAATCAATACACCATTATGATCTACCCGGTTTGAAACTTACCTTTATAAAAAATGGGGCCAGTAAAAGGTCGAATATTAACGAAAAAATATGGTAAACTAAACTTATATGTTAGTAGCAGTTGATACAGGTGCAACAAAAACACTCGTAGCCAGTTTTGGTAAAGACGGTATATTAAAACAGCAAATTAAATTTGCTACTCCTCATGACCACAACGAATATACAAAAATACTTCGATCAACAATCAAAGAACACTACGAAGGCAAGTCGATAGAGGCAATTGTTATTGCAATTCCTGGAGTTGTCAAAAATGGCATAGTTATCAAATGTGGTAATTTACCATGGCATAATTTTGATGTTGCATCGGCGATGGCTGGAGTTATGGGGAAAACACCAATATATATCGAAAATGACGCTAAACTAGCAGGACTTGCTGAAACAAGATTTTTAAAAACTATTCCTTCTCAATCATTATATGTGACAATTAGCACAGGCATTGGAACAGGTATTATAACCGATGGCCATATTAATTCAGCCCTCAGCAACAGCGAAGCCGGGCATGCCTTAATCGAGTATGACGGCGTCGTACGTGAATGGGAAAGTTTTGCCTCTGGGAAAGCTATCCATAAAGCATACGGCAAATACGCCCATGACATCACCAATAAACAAACCTGGAACCAAATAGCAGATCGAATAAGTCGTGGTTTTCTAGCCGTGATACCAATTCTTCAACCAGATGTAATCATTATCGGAGGTAGTATGGGCACTTATTTTGATAAATACAGCAAACAACTACTTGGTCTATTAAAAGAAAAATTGCCTTCAATAGCCCCCTGTCCTAAATTTGTACAAGCAAAATACCCGGAACTAGCTGTTATCTATGGATGCTATTATTATGCCCTCGACAATATCGTTGATAAAAAAGCTTAGATCTGATTATCCGCAGTTCATTTTTAAAAAATCTAATGGCTTTTCGTGGTCGCATAGTGAAAACACCATCTTCTATACTGAAAAAGATGATAACAATAGTCTATTAATGCACGAATTATCCCACGCCTTACTTGGTCACACTAGTTATAATCGTGATATTCAACTAATTGCCATGGAACGCGAAGCTTGGGACCACACAATCAAATTAGCATTAAAATACGACATTATTATTTCGGATGATATGGTCCAGTCCAACCTTGATACGTACAGAGATTGGCTACATAAACGCAGCACTTGTCCAAAATGCACGGCGAATGGTCTGCAAACAGGTAAGAACACCTTCAAATGCCTGGCTTGTGGCCATAGTTGGCGTGTCAACGATGCCAAAACATGCGCTTTACGACGCTATAACGTTAAAACATAACAAAAAACGCACTAATGTGCGTTTTTTGCCTGAAACAATAATAAAATTTATCCTTCAGTTGTTACAACAGCTTTTTTGCGACGGCTAATACGGCCACCCTTGGCACCAGCAATACGTGCTAGTTCTGGGTTAGCTGCAAAACCACCGGTGTTACCATTACGGCCACCTTTTGCACCAATCTTTGCATAAAAGAATGGATCTTTTGCTAGGTTTTTTGCTGCTGCTTTCTGTCCGCCAGTTTTTGTTCCTGCCATGACTTTTTCTCCCCTTCTCTACTGTTAGCGATATAGCAAACAGTGAATTTAAAAAAGTTTTCATGCCATAATGACACGAAAACCCTCTTTATTACCTCACAAATGATATGTGAATGATTTAATATTAACATAGCATAGGCTTTTTGTCAATATATACATAAACACATTTTTATTGTAATTATACTGTTGCAAATATACTACTTGTGCTATATTATTATTAAGCACCTGTTTGAATCCAAATTTTGATTCAAATACTTGAAACGACCACATCTGCGAGATTGGTCGTTTTTTATTGTTCTGCTTTACTCGACTTCAACTGCTTGTTGATATGCGTCTAGGTTAATATTCGCCTGTAGTTGACTAGCGGTCCAGTACTGTGTCCCTGACAAATATGGGTCATTAACCCAAAATCCGATTGGTGCATCAGGCTCACCCTTAAATCCAATAATAGCTCTAGAGTGGCTTTGAGTGTTCATCTTTGCTGTTCCACCACTTGGAGTTTGCCATGTTATAAAACTATTTGTGTTATTAAGTGCGCCAAACATTACTATCAAGTGACCACTTTTTAATTGCGAAGCTACCCAGTTAACACTTGTCCCAGTTGTAGATGAAGCGCCACGGCCATAACTTTGCGCAGCTTTTACTACTGGCCCAGCATCTGGACCAGCCGCAGTGCCCTTGCTTAGGCTACCATCAATATCACCGACAAACATCTGAGCTGGATCGTCCCAAACAGGTGGATCAGTTGACTTGTCTATCGGTCGCGGACTGTACCCCATGCGCTGGACTATTTCCATATCACTACCAACACCCAAACCTCTAAATGCTAATATCATCCTTAATGAGGCTGCCGCACAACTAGCTGTGTGTTGTTGTCGATAAAAAGGCACGTCGAACTTGGTTATCCGAATCTCTGTGGTAAACGAAACCGAAAAATCCTGTGTGCTAGGCAATCCAAAACCGGCATTTTTTGCACCTGTTGCAACCGTAGCCGTGAATGTACGCTGGTATCCCAAATCAGTTACCTTTGCAATAAATGTTTTATCGTCTTGCCAATAGACACTACCGACATTACCTGATGAAATCGAAAAATGCTGTTCGACAGATTTTTTATCGACCGATTGATCAAATGTAAAACTGATCGACTCTGAAGATTGCGCTAACTCCGCACCTCTTGGAGACGAAGCTACAACAATTACCGCTCCTGTAGTGTTATAACTGCCCTTATAATCTTGAACTAAAATTCCACCAGTTTGGGTTCGCAAACCAGCTTTGACCGTATAACCGTAAATTGTACCAGGGCTAACGTTAGTAGGTATAAAGTCGTACTCTGTAGGTGATTTCCAGCTTCCTGTCCCAGCTATATCAAAAGTGATTGAATCAGATGCTGGAGATTGTATTGCTTCACTAAATGTTACCTGTGCAGTATCGCCTTGATTAAAATAAGTCGATTTATTAAAACTAATTTTTGGCTCTGTCGCAACTTTCACACTCTTGGTGGCTAAAATTTTGTTAGTTTTAGCATTATATATATCAATAGTTAATGTTTGCCCTTGCGGTAACAATCCTTCCGACTGCCATACGTAACCTTTATCACCAACAGATTTTCTGGTTAACTTCAGCGCTGGATTAGTTCTTAGCTGTAAATCCATTGGATACCTCAAAGACAAACTTAACTTTGAATCAGCGGCAATTGTGCTATCACTTGGTAAGGCAAGCAGGCCTTCATTATTCAATCCAGGCGCTGGCTCAGTTGTGACTGTTATCCCTGATAACTTCGTCGATCCGAACAGCCAACGTTGGACATTAATTAACGAGACTTTGTATTGAGTATTTACCTGAAAATTAGTATCCGGTTTGAATAATATTTCATCACTTTGGAATAAATTACCTCTTTTAAGCTCCCACTTACCTTTGATTTTTGGTGTTATAGTTATATTTTGTATATCAACATCACGAATTTTTTTATTTAGACTGATAACTAAAGGTTCATTGATTGCTTGATTCACAGATTTATACTGTAACCGAAGCGTAGAGACCGGTTTTTCGAACAATGATAGAACAACCATCGTCAAAGTTACCGAAACAATTATGATTGCTACGACGATAACAATTTTTACACATTTTATGCGTTTTATTTTTATCATTTGGATATTTTTGTTTATATAAGGAAATAATTCCTAGCATCTCCATTCTACCACAAGAAAACAAAAAACAATTGTATAATAGTGTTACCAACTTAACTTGTCAATTGTAATTATTTACAAAAAAGAAAAAGACCATCCTATTCGGATGGTCTTTTTATAATTCGGCACCGTGCTAGTTTCCCGCTTTCGGCAGTATAATCGCCGCTGCTGGGCTTGACTTCTGTGTTCGGAATGAGAACAGGTATTTCCCCAGCGCCATGGGCACCGATTTGGGTGGTAGTTGGTAGATGGTATATGGTAGATGGCAAACCGAGTTAACTACCTACTACCTACCATCTACTAACTACCGTCCTTACGGTGTCCATTACGATGCATGAATTATTAAGGTTGTAAGTTAATTTTTAAATAATTGACGTGGTGATTAACACCAAATACTAGTTAAGTCTACCTAATCACCGCTGTTAATGCAAGCATTAACATTGGTAATAAGGACATAAAAAGGCGATGGGACTATTAGTACGCTTCAGCTACACATGTTGCCATGCTTCTAC
>CAIPOF010000011.1 GCA_903866605.1 uncultured bacterium
ATTTCTGAATTACAACAACAAAAAAATATTATTATTTTTATTGACGAGCTTCATTTATTAGTTGGCGCTGGTGCTGCCGAGGGCTCGATTGACGCAGCCAATATGCTAAAACCGGCTTTATCAAGGGGCGAAATTCGGCTTATTGGGGCAACAACCTCTGACGAATATAGAAAATATATCGAAAAAGACAGTGCTCTTGAAAGACGCCTTCAAACTATTGTTGTGCCGGAGCCAAATTTAAAAGAAACCGCATTAATTCTAAAGGGATTACGTCATGCCTACGAAAAGCACCACGGTGTCAGCATGAGTGATGAAATCATAGACGACACAGTTTACATGGCAAATCGATATATTAACGAACGATTCATGCCCGACAAAGCAATTGACGTCATTGATGAGGCAGCGGCACTTGTCAGGGTCCGTTCTGGCAAAAAACCTAGTAAAATACGCGAATATACAAAACAGCTAGCAAATTTGAATGAAAAAATGGACGAAGCTGTTGTATCTGAGGATTATGAACGAGCGGCACTATATAAAACTAGGATTAGCCAAATTTCAACCAGCATTGATGAAATTCGTGAAACCGCGGATACAAAAAAACCGGTTGTTTTAAGTGATGATGATATTGCCTTTGCAATTGCATCAATTACCGGTATCCCTGTTCAACGTGTCAAAAAATCAGAAGCAAAACTACTTAACAATCTAGAAAAACATTTAGGTAAATATATTATTGGTCAAAAAGAGGCAGTCGAAAAAGTCTCGCGCTCGATTAGGCGGTCTCGAAGTGGAGTAGCCAGCAGTAATCGACCGATTGGCTCATTCGTATTTATGGGACCAACCGGTGTTGGGAAAACAGAACTTGCAAAAGTTTTAGCTAGGGAAGTATTTGGCAGTGAAGACGCATTAATTAAAATCGATATGAGTGAATTTAGCGAACGTCATAATGCCAGTCGTTTGATAGGAGCACCCGCAGGCTATATTGGTTATGATGACGGAGGGCAATTAACTGACAAAATACGACGACAACCCTATAGCGTTGTTCTTTTTGATGAAATCGAGAAAGCTCATCCAAGTATTTTTAATTTATTATTGCAAATACTTGAAGAAGGAGCATTAACCGATACTAAAGGTCGAAAGGTCAATTTTAGCAATGCTATCATTATTTTGACAAGTAACCTTGGGTCTTTGCAACTGATGAAAGAATCAAGTCTTGGTTTTCATGCATCCTCGAAAGATGACGAGAAAAAACTTGACCAGATTCATGTTGAGAACGCCGAGATTGCCGAGACTGCACTTGGTACAATAATAAAACCAGAACTTATCAATCGATTTGATAGTGTCATTACGTTCCGAGCATTAACCAGAAAACAAATTAGTAAAATTTTTGATAATTTAATATACGAACTGCAAGATAGGTTAATTCCCAAAGGAATTCATCTGGCTATAAAGCCAAATGCAAAGAAAATCCTAATCTCAAAAGGTTTTAATGAAAAATATGGGGCTAGGCCTTTGCGAAGGGTAATTCAGGACGAAATTGAGCATAGAATTGCTGAGGGAATATTATCGAACCAGTATGAGAAGGGAAGCGTACTAACAGTTGATGCAAAAAATGGCGAGGTCACTATAAATGTCACAACAGAATAAAAATAATAAAACTGGAATAATATCAACAATTACTGTTTGCCTAATAATGATTATCATGGCCGCATTTTTAATTATTTACCGTCAAAGAATTATGGATCAGATAACTGTCTGGCAATATACCCCAACGACTGAAATAAATTCTCTGGTTGAACGATCTGGAATGAACGACAATGGAAAATTCATATTTTTTGCTAGTCAACCAAAATTAGAATCAACAAATAATTTTAATAAAGAGTGTAGCAAAGTCGAGAATACAACCTCTATTTTGGGCTGTTATAATCTTTCTCGTATTTATATATATAACGTGACAGATTCTAGATTAGACGGAGTTCGCGAAGTAACGGCCTCTCATGAAATGCTGCACTCGGCCTATACTAGGCTAAGTAATGATGAGAAAATCAAACTAGATAAAATGCTTGAAGCTGAGTATGAAAAACTTAAGGATAATAAAGATTTCTCTCAACTGATGTCATATTATGATCGAACTGAGCCTGGAGAGCGCGATAATGAGCTCCACTCTCTGATAGGTACCGAGATTTCAAATATGAATCCAGAGTTAGAGACTTATTATTCCAAGTATTTCTCAGATCGTCAAAAGATTGTAGCCTTAAATGCCAAATACATTGGTGTATTTATGGTGTTGAAAAAAAGTGATGATGAGATAACCGCCAAAATTAATGATGCCTACGCTGCAATTTCGAAACAAAAAAGTGATTATAGCAGCGCTGTATCATTATTAAACTCAGATATTGCACGATTTAATAGTCAAGCTAGCAGTAGTTACTTCTCATCACAGGCACAATTTAATTATCAGAGAAGTCTTTTAGTCACAAGGTCTGCGACTTTAGAAACAATGCGACAAGATATTAATAACGGTATAGCAAATTACGATGCATTAATCGTCGAGCACAATGCGAATGCAACTGAATCGCAAAAATTGTATAACATGATTGACAGTTCACTTGCACCAGCACCGTCAGTATAGAGTATACTAAATGTAATGGTCAAATCAAAAACTCAATTTGTATGTCAGAATTGCGGTGCAAGTTATTCGAAATGGACTGGAAAATGCGATAATTGTGGCGAGTGGAATACCCTGGTAGAACAAGTAATTGCTTCAAGCGGAAAATCCGTCGTAGCCAGAAGTGGAAACTCTGGCAAAGTGCTGTCGGTTCAAACTATGCGTTCGATATCAAGCAAAAGCGGAGCAAGTAGATTGTTGACTGGATTTTCTGACCTTGATGACGTATTGGGGGGCGGAATACTACCAGGTGGAGTTGTTTTAATGGCTGGACAGCCTGGTATTGGAAAAAGTACACTATTGCTCCAAGTATCGGCTTATGTGGCTCGTAGCCAGTCTGTGCTGTACGCAAGTGGTGAAGAATCTGCCAGTCAGGTCAAGTTGCGAGCCTTACGACTTGGCGCAGACAAAAGTGAACAAATTAGTTTTGCTTCCAGCACGAGTGCTGATGATATTGCAGCTACAATTCGTTCAGGTGACTACAAGCTTGTCATTATTGACTCTATCCAGACATTAGCCCTTGACGAAATAACATCGGCACCAGGGACAGTTAGTCAAATAACGAACAGCAGCAATGTTATCATTAGGGCTGCCAAGCAATCTGGTGCCGCTGTAGTATTAGTAGGTCATGTTACCAAGGAAGGCAGCATTGCTGGGCCAAAAATATTAGAACATTTGGTCGATGTTGTTCTACAATTTGAGGGTGATAGATACGGTGGATTCAAGATAATACGGGCTGCAAAAAATCGTTTTGGCTCAACAAACGAAGCTGCAATATTTGAAATGGTCGAAAGAGGCTTAAAACTGGTCGAGAACCCATCTGCAGCACTGTTAGCTGAAAGACAAAATACAGATGGTTCAGTAGTTCTAGCGACAATTGAAGGTACTCGTCCACTTTTGGTTGAGATTCAAGCACTTGTCAATCCAACAAGTTTCGGTTATCCTAAACGTACTGCCAGTGGGTTTGATTTAAACAGGCTTAATTTGCTAATAGCGGTATTAGAAAGACGAACTAAATTAAACTTATCTGACAAAGACATTTATATCAATGTGGTTGGTGGCCTGAAATTGAATGATCAGGCTGCCGATTTGGCAATTTGTATGGCAATTGCAAGTGCTGCAGCTTCACGCAGAATTGATGACGGAATTGTTGTGTTCGGTGAAGTTGGGTTAGGCGGTGAAATTCGATCAGTTCAATCCGCTGATAGACGCATCGCCGAGGCTAAAAAACTTGGTTTTAGTCAAGCAATTGCTCCTCAGGGGTCAACAAAAAGTAAATATATTAAAGACGTTAGGGATTTGCGTACAGCATTAATCGACTATCTTCAAAAGTAATCCTCCGTCACTAAAGTTTTGGAGGTCAAGGGGAAAAATTATGGAAATTATTATAATATTATTATTGCTAGCCATTCTAGCAGAAGCAACATATTTGGTTACAGTAAACACTAAACGTTTGTCTCACAAAAAAGAAACAAGGCCTATATTTGTTGATACGTCAGTCCTTATCGATGGACGTATCTTGGCAGTTGCCCAATCAGGTTTTATAAGTGGTATGCTCAGTATCCCCAGGAGTGTTATTGGTGAATTGCAATTCCTGGCTGATAATGCTGATAATGAAAAACGTTCACGTGCCAGGCACGGACTAGATGTTGTGGCAGAGCTACAGCGTATGCCCAAAGTCAAAGTTGAAATATTTCAGGACGGCAGTCGCGCCGAAGAAGGGGTTGACGAAAGATTATTAAATCTTGCAAAAAAATACCATGGGTTAATTTGTACAATTGATTACAATTTAAATAAAGTTGCTCAAGTCGAAGATATAAATGTTCTTAATGTCAATGATCTGGCAATGAGTTTAAGGATGGCATATCTGCCAGGTGAAAAAATGCTATTAGAACTTACTCAAAAGGGGCAGGACCCCCACCAAGCGGTCGGACATTTACCAGACGGTACGATGGTAGTTGTTGAACATGCCAGTAGTAAAATTGGCCAGACGCAAGAGATTGAGTTTATCCGTAGCCTGCAAACTTCAGCTGGAAAAATGATGTTTGCAAAGCTAATAGAGAATAAAAAACCTATTGAGAATAACAAACAACCTAACAAGAATAACAAAAAATCTAAATTGAATGATAGCAAAGATATTCCAAAACGCCTTTCATTTAATGCTAGCCAAAATAATCGCATCAACCATCAACCAAATAACAGAGATCAATACAAAAATAAATTAGCCCACAAAGAACAAGACGTAATTGATCTAGTCAATAATCAGTAGTATCCGATAGAAATATTTAAGGTTTTGTGTAAGCAGGAATATTTGTGCCTGTACTTGAGCCTGTGTAATAACCACTGTCGACTATATTTGCTGATAAGGTTTTTTCCTTGTCTGAAGCTGTGGCTGTGTATGTGTATGAGCCTGAGTCGGTTAACTCCTTGACGACGGTGCCATCAATAACAATTTGGACATTCGTGACCGAAAATGTACCTGACGCAACTGTTGCAGTCACTGTGTAAACGTTTGGATCAGAACCATTTTGTACCCAATTTATAGAAACTGATGGTTTAACGTCTGTGCTTTTGTGGACATTATCATCCTTGCTGGCATCATAACCATCGGGTGCAATGTATACATCTTTTTTAGTGACTGGATCAATCATCTTGGTAACATCTAGCTCAATACGAGCTCCCGCAGGAGTCAAATCAGTCGCTTTATATTTCGATACCTTATCAAAGGTTAATTTTGCAGCCGTTTGACCCTGAGTCTTATTCCACCATGAAGGGTAGAATTCGCTTCCAACTATTTGTATACCGGTTGGTCTGGTGTACCAATCACCAATTTTCCATAAACCTTCGGATGCGTAGACATCTTTATGGGCATACTCCATCACTTTTGCAATAATTGCACCTGGTAATGATGAAGTGCCGTGAGTCAAAATGGTTGCATCTGAATTTCCAAACCAAACAGCCATTGTCAAAGCTGGACTGTAACTGGCCATCCAAATATCTTTCGCATTGCCACCTTTGTCTGAGGTACCTGTTTTAGTTGCTGTCTTGACTCCTGGAATCTCCATGCCCAAGGCGTGTCGTCCATCCAGGGGTGCTCTGGCTACATCATCGCTTAGGATATCACTGACTATGTAGGCCGATTGAGGATCAATAACTTGAACGCCTGCAGGATCTGTCCACTTTTTTAAAACCTCACCAGAGTTATTTTTTACTTCAAGGACAGTTGATTGTGATTTGTAGACTCCTTGCCGAGCGACGGTCGCATAGGCATTTACTAAATCTACTTGTTTAATCCCACAGCCACCAATTGCCGCCGCCAGACCTACATTAACCTCATCGCCCTGTGTGCAATAACTAGTTGCACCAAGTTTGTGTATTTCGTCAATTGTCGTTTTGACGCCAGATATATACATTGCCTTTACAGCAGGAATATTTCGTGATGTAGCTAGAGATGTTCTGATGGTGATGCTTCCATTAAATTTACGATCAGCGTTAAACAGTGGCGCCCCATATATAGAATCTATATTTTCATCTTTCAGGATACTACCACTGCCGTAGTTGACTTGACCAGTCGGTTTTTGCTGGAACAATTCAGTATAGACAAGAGGTTTTATGGATGAACCAGGTTGCAAATAGGCAACTGTCGCATTATCTTGGCCATAACCTGGCATATTAAAGTCGCGACTGCCCATTAACGCAACTATCTGGCCAGTTTTAGTGTCTTCGACGGTGGCCGCACCATTGCTGAAACCAGCCCAAGCTGGGATATATGAACCGAACATATCGTTCATAGCCTCTTCTAGCTTTGTCTGAATACGTAAATCAAGAGTTGTTTTTACTGTCAGGCCACCTTTTCCAACAGTTGCTTTACCCAAGCTTTTTTCTAATTCGGCTCGAACCATTTGCACAAAATGTGGTGCACGGATATTTTTATACTGGTCCGCTTCGGGAATGATGTTATCTAAGATAGGGTAGTTTTTTGCTTCATCACCCTGTTTCTTTGTTATATAGCCTTGATCAACCATGTTGTCAATTACTGTATGTTGACGGGCTATCAAGGCTTTGTGGCCGGCTATATTATACGGGTTATAAACAGATGGGTTTTGAGGAATTGCCGCTAATAGGGTTGCTTCGGCAATCGTTAAATTTTTAGCTGGTTTGCCAAAATATGTTTGCGAGGCTGACTCGACGCCGTTTCGGCGACCTCCATATGGCGATTCATTCAAATAAAGGTTTAAAATCTGTGATTTATTATACATTCGTTCGACTTCAATGGAAAGAATTATTTCTTTGACTTTACGTGGAATACCGGCTAGTCCTCTTTCCTGAGATTGATCAGCAAAAAATACTTGTTTAACTAATTGTTGAGTCAGAGTTGAACCACCTTGAGTACTACCGCCACCTAAATTGTTAAAGGCTGCTCGCAGTAAACCAGCTGCACTTACGCCTCCATGATTATAGAAATCTTTGTCTTCGATAGCGACTGTGGCGTTTTTGATATAATTATTCAGTCCGCTATCATCAACAACTAATTTATAATCACCATCGCCCTTGTCCTCCCACAATAAAGTCCCGTTTCGATCATAGTATTTTGTTACAGTGGTTTGTACGCGCTTTGATAATTCACCAGGTCTAATAGCGTCTAGGTCTTTACGGAAATATATAAACAAACCACCAATTAGCAAACACAGAACTAGTGCCGTGACACCAACAATTTTTAGAGCCGTAATAGCCCCATGCTTACTGAACCAGTATTCGGCTAGATGTTTGGGTCTAAGTCGATAAAAAAATCGTTTAACGGGGTGCTTTGGCAATGACGCCAAATATTGGGCATGCTGTCTGGCCTCAGAGTCTTTTTTTGTTCGACGCGAATGAGACAAATTAGAATACAAACTTAGTTTGCGTGATTTGTTCGATTTTCTACCCACGATATATATTTCCCATAAGCATTAATTATACTATTATACCTGATTTAATAAAAATCGTCATCATCAAGATGCCATTAATGAGTTAAGGCAATTTAAACCAGAAAAAGTGCAACCAATTCAGAACTTTGCTATACTTACAGATGAATATATAATAAATGCATAACGGAGTAAAAATGAATCCCGTTAGAAATAATATTAGCGTATCGGAATAAAAAGGAATGTCATGGATAAATTTAACGAATCGTCTAGTAACGACAAACAACAGATTTCTAACGGGATGAAGCTTTCCGAAGAACTAACTTGGCGCGGTTTTGTTCATCAAACTACATATCAGGATATTACTGCTCTTGACGGGGACCCGATATCATTTTATATTGGGGTTGATCCAAGTGCAGACAGCATGACGATTGGCAATCTAGTAGCTATGATGATGGTTCGCCATTTTATAAAACATGGGCACAAAGCATATATGTTAGTTGGTGGTGCAACTGGGCTAATTGGTGATCCAGATGGGGTATCTACTGAGCGAGGTGCTATTAACACTGATGATATTGAAAACAACAAAAAGGCAATCGCAGAACAATATAAACAAGTACTTGCCGGTAAGGATTTCACTGTTGTTGATAATTATGATTGGTTCAAAGATATAAAATACTTAGATTTTTTGCGTGATATCGGCAAACATGTGCCAATGAGCAGTATGCTGGCACGGGATTTTGTAAAATCAAGGCTAGGGGAAAACGGATCTGGCATCAGCTATGCAGAATTTAGCTATTCATTAATCCAAGGTTATGATTTTATTCATTTATTCCGTAAATATAATGTGACACTACAACTTTGTGGAGCGGACCAATGGGGAAATTCAGTCACAGGTGTAGATTTAATCCGTCGACTAGACAACAAGGATGTGAATGTCTATTCAACTCCGCTTCTGGTTAATAAATCGACTGGAGTAAAATTTGGTAAGTCTGAAGGTGGAGCTGTCTGGTTGGATGCGAATAAAACCAGCGTCTATAAATATTATCAATTCTGGTTAAATGCCGATGATAGTGGAGTTATTGATTATCTAAAAATATTTACAATGCTTGGTCGCGATGAAATCGACAAATTGGCAAAACAGTTATCAGAAAATCCAGAGGCTCGATTAGCTCAAAAAACGTTGGCTCACGAAGCCTGCGAATTGGTTCATGGCAAAGACCGTACTCAAAGTGTTGAACGAGTAACTGATGTTTTATTCGGGACAGCCGATTTTATGACGTTAAAAGATAATGATCTAGATATGTTAGCTGCCGAAATTCCAGTCGTTTCAACAGGCAAATCATTGATTAATGCATTAGTTGAGGCCAAATTAGCCCTTAGCAACAGTGATGCCAGACGCTTAATTACTAGCGGTGCGGTATCAATTAACTCTAAAAAAGTCCTGAAAGACGAAGCTATAAATTCAATGGCATTAGTTAAAAAAGGTAAAAACAGTTTTGTCTTGGTACGATAATGATTAACGGATTAAACCCCAAAAAAGTGATTGCCTTTGATCTAGACGACACCTTGGCAGTTGCGAAATCACCAATAACAGACGAAATTAGCAAACTTTTAGTTCGTTTGATTGATAAATATGAAGTATGTATCATTTCCGGCGGTAAGTTTGGACAGTTTATGATACAAGTTATTGACAGGCTTGAGGAAACACCACACACTTTGACGCGTCTACATATAATGCCAACAGACGGAACCGAGTATTTTCGATATGATGAATTGACAAAAAAGTGGGACAAGCAATACGAATACTACTTAACACCCGATCAGAAAAAACGTGCTTTTCAAGTGCTCGAAGAGAGCGCCAAAAAATTGGGGTTTTGGGAATTAAATCCGTACGGAGAAATCATTGAAGATCGCGAGTCGCAAGTTTCATTCTCGGCTTTGGGTCAACACGCTCCAGCTGACATAAA
This sequence comes from uncultured bacterium, assembly GCA_903866605.1. Lineage (GTDB taxonomy): Bacteria > Patescibacteriota > Saccharimonadia > Saccharimonadales > Saccharimonadaceae > UBA1547. The sequence goes on from CAIPOF010000011.1 coordinate 9,540, forward strand.
ATATAGATGGGACCCTACGGATGAAAAAAAGGAAAAACTGCGTGATTTAGTCGCTCCTTTGCTACCAGATATGGAAGCTCGTGTTGGCGGTACAACCTCTGTTGACGTAACAATGATTGGTGTCGATAAAGCCTTCGGGTTAAATAAACTTATCGAAGAAATGGATATCAACAAAGATGATATTTTATATATTGGCGATGCTTTGGAGCCGGGTGGCAACGACTATTCCGTCAAAGCTATGGGTATAGATACAATAGAAGTAAAAAATTGGCAAGATACAGCCAAATTAATTGAACGGATTTTGGCTGATACCAACTAGACTTGATACACTAGTATCATGAATCTTGACACAAAGATTGAAAAAATTAAGGGCGTAGGCGTCAAATCAGCCGAACAATTTGCCACTGCTGGTATAGAAACGACAGGCGACCTTGTTGATTTCTTGCCACGAGCTTATGAAGATTATTCACAAGTTACTAAAATTTTAGGAGTCAAACCCGGAAAAGTAACCATCAAAGCCAGGTGCGAGAAAATATCAACACGTCCTGTGCGCAGAGGTTTGCGAATTACAACAGCAACCTTGGCTGACAGTAGTGGTAAATTACAAGCAGTCTGGTTCAACCAACCCTACCGCGAAACTCAATTAAAATCAGGTCAGGAATTTTACTTTTCTGGTATCTTTGAGTTTAATTATAATCGCTATCAGTTGACTAACCCAAGTGCCGAGCGTGTTAGTGATATGCCCGTCCAAACAGATAGGATATTACCAATCTACCGTTCAATAAAAGGGTTGAAATCAAATTTAGTTCGTAAAATTGTAGCAGAGTTAAAACCACTGATTACGATGTTGCTAGAAACTTTACCAGACAGTATTATAGTCCGTGAGAAATTAATGTCACGAAGTCAAGCATTACTTGCAATGCATTTTCCGGAAAACATCGATCAGATTGAAATAGCCCGTGAACGATTGGCCTTTGAAGAGTTGTTCCAATTATTATTAGCCAGTCAATTAAATCGCCAAGAAAACGCAAAATTAACAGGTTGGCATATACCGTTTGAACAACCAGTCGTGGCAAATTTTGTTAAACAATTACCGTTCAAGCTTACAACTGCTCAACGTGTTGCGGCCTGGCAAATAATTCAAGATCTGGATAGTAAAACTCCAATGAATCGATTATTACAAGGTGATGTAGGCTCAGGTAAAACAGTCGTGGCAGGATTAGTCGCCTGCCAAGTCGCGCACTTCGGTTTTCAGACGGCCGTCATGGCACCAACAGAGATTCTAGCTAATCAACATGCCGAAACTATTAGCAAATTACTGGAACCACTTGGTGTTAGTGTTGGCTTGTTAACAGGTAGCGTCAAAGGCTCTGCGCGAAAGGAGTTATATAAACAAATCGCGACTGGCTCGGTTCAGGTAATTGTTGGCACACATGCCCTTATCCAAGATACTGTCAAATTCCATAAACTTGGCTTTGTGATAGTCGATGAACAACATCGTTTTGGCGTAGATCAGCGACAACAACTGCTGAAAAAGTCTGAGCATATGCCACATATGCTAGCAATGACAGCGACTCCAATACCGCGTAGTTTGGCCTTAACTGTTTATGGCGAGTTGGATATTAGCATATTAGACGAACTTCCGACAGGTCGAAAACCAATTATAACCAAGACCTGGTCACCAAATAGTCGAACGCAATTATATCAATTGGTAGATTTGGAACTTTCTAGCGGTCGACAAGCCTATGTGGTCTGCACTTTAATCGAGGATAATCCGGACAACGAAATCAAAAGTGTTCAAACTGAATATAAAAAACTGCAAAATTCAATTTTTAAGCATCGTCGTATTGGTTTACTCCACGGCAAATTAAAACCGGCCGAAAAAGCAGAAGTTATGCAACAATTTAGTGATGGTAAATTAGATATTCTGGTCAGCACAACAGTAGTAGAAGTTGGTGTCGATGTTTCAAATGCGACAGTCATTGTAATAGAAAATGCTGATCGATTCGGTCTTTCACAGTTGCATCAACTACGCGGTCGAGTTGGTCGAAGTGTTCACCAAAGTTATTGTTATTTAATTGCAAGTACCAGCGCCAAACCAACTCGACGTTTGCGTGAGATCGAAAAAAGTAACGATGGTTTTTATTTAGCGGAGGTTGATTTGCGTTTAAGGGGACCTGGCGAAATATATGGTCGCGTTCAGCATGGAGCATTGAATTTACAAATAGCAACACTAGCAGATGCGAAATTGATCGCTAGGGCACAAAAACAAGCAAAATTATTCGTTACAGAAAATCTAAATCTGTTACAATATAAACAACTAGCCGCCCAGGTAAAATATTATCAGCGTCTAACAACATTAAATTGATAAATACGGAAGTTTAGCCATTGCCATATTACAATTGCCAATAGCTAGTAGCCAATTCATATGTATTCTGGAACAACCATCAGGCGTGGTTCAGGCAAGATTGTCGGTGTCCACCAAAAGATAGATAGAGCCGCCCGCCGAAAAATTAAGCGATACTTGCCCGACACTATTGAATTCCCGACAGTCAAAGAGATCCTTCACTTTGAAGGGATCAACGGTCCCGACGGCATAAAACGTAAGCGTCCGGCGGTTGATGAACCTTGGCATTTTATTGATCCGAACAACCCAGCAGATTTATCTTTAATATCAAATATTAATGATCACATTTACAACTTATCAGTTGCTTTGCGAGATAATAACAGGGTTCGTTCATCATTCGAAGCAGCTTGGTTGGCGCATGCTGTGGTTGATGGATTAACTCCTGCGCATCACTATCCATTAAGTGATAAAATTGAAGAACTTTGGGGCAAGGCACATAACGAGCGGACTACCCTTAGGGAAAAAAATGTAATTCACGGTGATAATTTGCGTGATACGCTACAAAAGAACTGGGAATATTGGGGGCTTAACGGTGTATTTACTTCACATGGTATGTTTGAGGTTGGAGCAGCTTCGGCGATAGCGACCGAAAATTTTAAAGACATAAAATTTGATAAACGCTATATAACAAAACTTGAAAAGCGAGGTTTTGAGCCGATATATTTGGAATCGATTCAAAAGATTAATGATTTGAATATGTTCGGACAGCTTACAAAAAGTGACTGGACAGGTGTTTTAGCCAAACAGACCAGGCAAATACTTGTGCCAGAAATGATCAGGCAAGTTATCCTAGCATGGTATCAAGCAGTAATAATGTCACAGGTAAAAAGACGTTGAAACTAAATATTATATCTGGTAAGTTTGGTGGTAGGTCAATTAATGCTCCTGATGGAAAACTGACACACCCGATGAGTTCTCGCGTACGCGGATCATTATTCAATATTATAAATGACGAACTTTTGAGGTCAAACGTATTAGATGCATTTGCCGGTACCGGATCGTTAGGTCTAGAGTCCCTAAGCCGTGGCGCAAATCATGCGACTTTTATTGAACGCGACAGACTCGCAAAAAAAATATTAGTTGAAAATATTACAACGCTTGGTGCAGGTGATTTTTCGACTGTTTTTCAAATCGGTGCCAAGACATGGATAGATAAAAATCAAGATAAATCATTCGATATTATATTCGCTGACCCACCATATAATGATCTTCAGTTATCCACAGTTTCATATTTAGTAAGTCTGTTAAAAACAAATGGGCTTATGGTACTATCATACCCAGGTAGAAGTGAGTTGCCGACCGTGCAAGGAGTTGTTGTGGTGGACAATCGTAGTTACGGAACCGCGGCACTGACATTTTACCGCAAAAAATAGCGGTCGTCAGACCGCTATTTTAGTTGGTACGCGAGAGAAGACTCGAACTTCCATGTCATTACTGACACTAGCACCTGAAGCTAGCGCGTCTACCATTCCGCCACTCGCGCATATAAGTACTATATCCTAATAATCTAGTTTTTCAATTAATTAAACTAATCAACAGGGGAGTATTGGGCAAAATCACCCATATTATGATCTGGATTCAGTTGTGAGACTAATGTTTTTAAATCAGACTTTTGCTTTACACCAGGGTTTAAAATACCAAATGGGTCAAATGCATCGCGAATTTGTGTATATACATCAATTTCATCGTCATCAAGTTGAGCGTAACAAGCAGTTGCTCGCAGGCGTCCTTCACCCGAATCTGCCGACATACTGCCACCGTACTTCACGACTAATTCAATATAATCAGAGATTAATTTAAAGGTTTTTTGTTTATCACTAACGATATGTAAATTTAATATTGGTCTGGTATTGATAACACCACTTAGCCACTGAATATGTAACGGCAGTGTTGTGTGATGTTTCGTGGCCAGTTCATCAACTGCGACAATAAATTCTTCGCGTCTTGCTGATGGAATTGATATTCCGTCAATAATCGAAGGTCGTGATTCGTCTTTGCCATTTGGCTGATTTATTACTGACCCCACTTCACGCACTACATTTAACTCATCATTTGAATAATCCTCGTTTGTATATACTGTTGTTTCAACTTTGGATAATTTTTTTAATGCGTTTTTCATTTTTCGATTACGAGCATGATTACTGAAATCATTAAAACTGACATATATTATAGATCCAACTTTTCTATCCAGATATTGTTCTGAAAAGACATATTTTTTTCCGTATTCATGTGCCAAATCGAATATTCTACCGTCAAATACTTCTAGCACGTCAGGTTTCAATGAAGCTATTGAATCAGCTGTATCGTGGGCAACTTCGGAATTATCAAATGCGGCAACTATTATTGATTTATCACTGCTATAGTAGTTAGTTTTTAGAACAATTTCAGAAATCATAGCCAGAGTACCCTGGCTACCAAGTAGTAGTGGAGTCAAATCAAATGATCCATCACGTTTTTTAACCTTTGCGATTCCTGTGTATCCAGTATTATCAGGTTCATTATTCGAAATTTTATCAGATATCATTTGCTGGTTGTCTTCAATAATGCCATCTATTTTGCGGTAAATTTCACCCTCAAATGTTTGTAAACCTTTCTTTTTACTAAGTTCGTGTTTATTTATTCTTGTTGTCTCAATCAGATCACCATTTGCCAGTACTGCCTCAAGGCGCATCACCCAATCACCAGTTAATCCATACATTCCAGAATATACACCGCCAGAGTTGCTAGCAACAGCGCCGCCAATAGTGCTGTATGCAGATGACGTCGGATATGAAGGAATAATCATCCCGTGAGATTTGAGAGTATCGTTAAGTGATAAAAAGTTAACACCAGGCTGAACGTGGACAAACTGGTCTTTATTTTTGTGACTGATGAAAATAATATTATTTAAATGAGCAACAGTGTTTACTATTATCCCCTTACCAATTGCCGCGCCAGTTGTGTTCGATCCACCTCCGCGGACAGTAATCGGCAAAACATGACCTTTTTCGGCTAGTTGCCAACTAAATCTAGCAACTTTGCGGATATCATTTGTAACTCGTGGATGGGCTATCAGTTCAGGTACAATTTTTAGTATACTGCCATCACGAGAGAACCTTTGTCGTGTTGAATCGTCGCAGCTTACTTCACCCAGTAGATGTTCATTTAGGTATTGTGCAATTTTATTCACCCCGTTAGAAACTCCTTGATTTAACATATCTTATCATAAAATTTTATTTTAACATCCATTCTGCTAGGCTATGATACTGTTTTGTTTCTAACGGGGTTCATTCCGTTAGTCGAACCTATCATATTAATGATAACATAAGTAGGTTTGAAGTTGGTAGAATGAAAGATAACTCTTTATCTGTTAGTAATAGTTTGTTACAATAGCGTAGTCATCAAGTATAACAAAACACTATGCGCGAGTGGTGGAATTGGTAGACACGCTAGCCTTAGGAGCTAGTGCCGTAAGGCGTGGAGGTTCAAGTCCTCTCTCGCGTACCAAATAAAATACGACAGTTGAAAAACTGTCGTATTTTATTTGGTAGCGCCCAGATAGGTTTTGAAGTCTTTACCCGGGGCGTCGAGGTGAGAACTGCCAGTCGGCAGTTCGCAAGGAAACCTTTCAGATTTGTGGCTGTGCCACAAGTCCGAAAGTTTCGGGGTCGCGGAACGTGACCAAGTCCTCTCTCGTGTACCATAGGCATTATGAACTCTGTTAATTCAGAGGTTTTTTGTATGAATTATGTTGAAATAATTAGTCTGATCCAAGTCACCTGCAAAACATTGACAACCTATTAAGCTTATGACAATATATAAAGTAAGGAAAAAACAAAACAAAAATGACCGAAGAAGAACAACCTGTACCCTTACTTAACGAAAAATACCCCGATCTACAGAACTCAAGAGAAGTCGGTAGAGCTGTATTAGTTCAAGTAGGGCGTGGAGGAGATAAGCCATACACTGGCCCCGAAAGGATCGAAACCTATCTAGATAGATTAGAAGCAATTATTTTTAATCCAGACCTAGAAAAAAGACAAAGGGGTGAGGGTCTACTTAGAAAGCTGCTATTAGATAAGGCAATTATAGAAGAAGACGAAATACCTGAAGGTTACTTTGAAAACCAACAAAGACTAGCTAGAGAAAGAGGCCAAGGCGACATCGATGTTACTGATGAGATGAAACACGAAGCTTCCGAGATGATTAGAATAGACCAAACAGCCAGTTTAGATCGCTGGTTAGACTACATAGAGTCCGATGATGCTAGATACCCAACCTGGTTTAAATACTTTGTTACTAGAAACATCTTAACGATGTCTGACTACGACAAAGATAAACATAGCTTCGGCAAACGTAGTAGGGGGACCACAAAGCCATACCCTGATCTTAATCACGAAGCCCTAGCCTATGTCTACGATGCTCTTTCGACTCAAAAAGCCGAAAACAATGAACCACAAGACCAAGAACTAGCTAAACTCTTACGTGGAGCTAACTTTTCTAAACTATATGCTTACGCTATTGAAAACATTACTCCAGCTAGCCCAGAACAACTTAAGGATACAGACGGTAGGTGGGTTAAGTTCGATCAAGGCAGTGATTCTAGAGCACTAGCCGAAAGCCTACAAGGTCACGCTACTGGTTGGTGCGTGGCTGGTGAAGGTGTGGCAGAAGGCTATCTAGGTAGGGGAGATTTCTACGTCTTTTATACCAAAGACCAAGACGGAAACTATACTATACCAAGATCTGCTATTGCTACGACAGATGGTGAAGTCACAGAAGTTAGAGGTATAGCTGGTAATCAGAATATAGAAGGCTCAATACAAGATATTGCCAGAGAAAAATACGAAACTTTACCTGGTGGTGACAAGTTCGAGAAAAAAGATGCTGATATGAAACGACTAACCGAAATAGATGAAAAAGTAAAACAAGGTCAATATTTAACCAAAGAAGACCTACACTTTTTATATGAAATTGAAGGATATATAGAAGGTTTTGGTTATTTGCCAGACCCCAGAATAGTGGAGATTATCAAAGACAGAAATAAAATAGAGGATCTCAATTTAATATTAAAAGACATAACTCATTTTGAGGGCAACCTTAATATTAGCGGGCTCACCTCAGCCGAAGGTTTAATTCTACCTCATTCAATCGGGGACGGACTTTTTCTTGACAGACTCACCTCAGCCGAAGGTTTAATTCTACCTCAATCAATCGGAGGCGAACTTAATCTTAGCAGACTCACCTCAGCCGA
>CAIPOF010000012.1 GCA_903866605.1 uncultured bacterium
GCAATATCACCAGCCGCTTTGGTTTGTGCATAAACGCCAAGCGGGCTGAACGGTTCGTCTTCGTTATGCTCAATTTTCGTGCCATCAAAGACGTAATCACTTGATACATGAACCAGTGTAATACTATATTTTGTCGCAATCTTACTAAGATTAGCGACAGCCACAGCATTAATTTGCCAAGCGGTTTCGCGTCCTTCGGGTGTTTCAGCCAGATCAACGGCTGTATATCCTGCGGCATTTATGATGGTGTCGTATTGACGCCACTTCCTGGTACTGTCAAGGTCTGGGTTGGTAATATCTAATTCAGTGGAATCAGTAAATTCTGCATCAGGAAATTCAATTTGCAGCGCCCGACCTAGTTGTCCGTTTGATCCTGTGATTAAGGTTCGTTTTGGTTTCATTGGCACAACATCAGCCAAGTGTGGATGATTTTTGTCTTTGTCAGATAATTCCGCTTTATCAAGTGAGATTGGCCAATCGACAGCTATTGTTTTGTCATCAAGGTTCAAGAATGTGTACTGGGCATCGGCACTCCAATGATCATTAACCAAATACGTGTAAACGGTGTTATCTTCAAGTGCCTGGAATCCATTACCAACACCACGAGGCGCAAATATTGCTTTGGTTGGATCGATTTCGGCGGTGAAAACTTTACCAAAACTTTCCCCTTGACGTAAATCAATCCAAGCACCAAAAATTCGTCCAGACCCGACTGAAATTAACTTGTCCCATGGTTCAGCGTGGATACCGCGGGTTACACCCAATTCGGCATTAAAGGAAATGTTGTTTTGAACGACGTCAAATTCCGGTAGGCCAAGTTTTGTCATTTTTTCTTTTTGAAAGTTTTCCTTGAACCAACCACGTGAATCGCCATATACCGGTAAGTCAATAATCAAAAGGCCGGGGATTGGCGTTTCGCGAAAGGCAAGTTCTTTTTCGAATTCTAATTCACTGATATTTTCTGTACTCATATAATATTTAGTATACCATTAGGTGTGACGCCTACAAGTGAATTTGGAAAACAAGAATGAACTACTGTATTATACAAATTTAAAATTAATAATACATAAATCAATTTAAAAGAGTATAATCAGTTTATGACTTTTAATTCCGTTAAGACAACTTATTTATATGTAGACGCGTCAAATTTATATGGCGCAATTAGTGACGTTTTGCCCAATGGTAGTTATATTGATTTTAGCGAGATTCTAACTTGTTTAGAGGAAGATTTTACAATACATAAAGTAAAGGCGTATGGAACTTTTTTAGCGGATGAACCGAACTCTTCTAAAAAAAGAAGAGAATTTATTGGCGCACAGCATAAATTTTTCCAATCAATAATTGATAATCCTAAATCTGAATTTCAAAAAGGATATTTTTCTAAAGCTTCAAAAAAAGAAAAAGGCATTGATGTGAGACTTGCTGTTGATATGGTAAAAGATGCGTATGAAGGGTCTTGTAAATGCGAAATTATAATGACAGGTGATGATGATTTTATATACTCTATTAAATGCGTCAGAAGCATAAAAGTTCCTGTACACATGGCATCAATAGGCAGTAGATTTCCATTTGGGATTGCCCACAATACCAATAAAAGAATGGTATATGATTTGTGCAATTATTTTAAAAATACGATATTGCCAAAACTTAATAAACCACCTGTAAATCTAAAAGTCCGTGATATTACAAAAAAAGTAAATATTTTGTCACTATAAAATCAAGGCCCGACGCCATAAGCGTCGGGGATGTATTAAAATACTACATCAAAACTAAATAATAATCAATAGGGCTATACTAATAACTCCTTGATTTACTGACCTTTTTCTGCATAAGCGGCTTCGACTTTGGCTTTTTCATTTTTCCACCAGGCATCATTTTCAGTGTACCAATCAATTGTGGCCTTCAAGCCTTCCCGTAGGTTAGTATATTTTGGCAACCAACCCAGTTGCGTGCGTAGTTTGGTACTGTCAATTGCATAACGCATATCATGTCCTGGTCGATCATTAACATGTTCGTAGGCAGTTTTATCATTGCCCATTAACTCTAATATAGTTTCCAAGACGTATCTATTATTTTGTTCACCGTCGGCACCAATCAGATACAATTCGCCAATTTTTCCTTTGTCTAAAATTGTGTGAACAGCGCTGTTGTGATCATCAACATGAATCCAGTCACGAACTTGTTCACCCGTACCATAAAGTTTAGGCGAAATGTCACTAAGGACATTCGTAATTTGACGTGGAATAAATTTCTCAATATGTTGGTATGGGCCGTAGTTATTGGAACAATTAGAAATAGTAGCCTTGATGCCGAAACTTCGAACCCAAGCTTTGACTAACATATCACTGCTGGCCTTGGCGCTGGAATAGGGGCTGGATGGATTATATTGAGTGCTTTCAGTAAATTTGTTTGGGTCATCCAGTTCCAAATCACCGTAGACTTCGTCAGTCGAAATGTGGTGCATTCGTTTACCATATTTTCGAATAGCTTCTAGGATTGTATATGTGCCAACAATATTTGTATTAATAAATGGCCATGGATCACGTAGACTATTGTCATTATGTGATTCAGCGGCAAAATGGACGACAATGTCAGTCTCGCTAATTAATTTGTCCATTAGTTCACGGTCACAAATGTCACCTTTTACAAAAGTAATTTTATCCATCACTTCGGTCAGGCTGTCCATATTACCAGCGTAGGTAAGTTTATCGATGACGGTAATTTCGTATTCTGGTCGATTTTTTAATGTATAGTGCACAAAATTTGATCCGATGAAGCCTGCTCCACCTGTAATAAGTAATTTAGTCATGACATTATTATATCTTATATACTATGAAAAATCATTGGCTAATTATACCTTTGCGAGGATTATCATCGCAAAGATTAAGGATGTTATTTTACTGATAATTTATAGGGTATAATAAGACAATGATTACAATTATTATTGCTGGTGGGTCTGGGAC
>CAIPOF010000013.1 GCA_903866605.1 uncultured bacterium
CGCACATATATATCAAATGCCGTGGCACTACGAATGATAGACTGTTTTTCTAGTTCTTTACTAATCTGACTCGAGGTACTAAGTGGTGTTATCGTTATTTTCTTTAGCAAAGTTTTATCGCCACTAACTGGGCTAAGTTGAACGGTGTACCAGACAAATACACTTGCAATAATGGCAACGATAACTGCGACAATTATACCTACTACCCAAAATAGTATCTTGTTATTTGATCTTTTTTTAGGTATTTTCAGCCCACTGGCTTGACCATTGATAGGTTGTTGGGAATGATTTAATATTTTTTCAGGCATATTTTGTCTCCAAATAATCTTGTAATATTATGGCCGCCGCCTGAGCATCAATGTCTGCTTTTGCGTATGGACGACCATAGCCCTTCAGTTGTTGCTCGGCTAGGACACTGGTTAGTGATTCATCTTGAAAAACAATGTTTGATGCTATATCTGATAATTTTTTTGAAAAATCCTCTACATATTTTGATTGAGCCGTTGGTTCACCAGATTGATTTCGTGGGTACCCAATGACTAAGATATCTGCCTTTTCTTTGATGAATATCTCGGCAATTTCATTAATTTCGTTCCCATCAACCTCTATTGTTTCAAATGGCACCGCAATTCGTATATCGCTATCACCAACAGACACGCCAATGCGCTTTTCGCCCACGTCTAAACATATAATTGAAGTCGATTTAGGCATTAGAGACGTTAAACTGTACTTCTATTTTGTTAGTATCATTTGGAACGGTTGTTACCCAAAAATATGAGAATTTGACGTCAACACTATCAACACCTTTGATGCTTTCGATTGTTGACTGCACATCTCCGTAATGTTTTCCTTTGGCTTCGTTTTTGATAGCTTCTTTGTCAATTTTTGGACCAATTTGACCAACAGTAGATACATTAACCGTAGCACCAGTGTCTGTCTTCAGATAACCCGAAAGTTTGACTTTATCAATACCGTTATTATATATGCTCTGGGTTTTACTATCACTGATTTGTTTATTAATTGATTCATTCAGGAATGGCTCTAGTTCTGATTTAGCAATTGCCGTCATCGAATAAGTTGTTGATGAAGTTAATTTTGCCTGCCCGGTTGCCTCGGCTCCAATAGCTGGAACAGATACAGCAGCGGCATGATCAATCGTAAAACTATCTGTTATTACGATTTCTCCATTAACAAATTGCTTGGTTAGTTGCTGTTTGACGTCGTCACTTGGTAAATCAACTAACGCTTGGCTGGCTTTTTGGACATCCTCGGCAGTAACGATAGTTGCAATTCTAGTTGAACCGCCTGCCATGACAGAACCGTTTGCATAAACATAACCACTTACATTAGCAATCGAATAGCTTGTAGCGGCAATATTATAACTGGTACCAGATTGTTGGGCAGTCACCGGGACAGTGACTGTGCCGGCGCCAGTTCCATCGGCTTGACAAGCCTTCGCAGAGCCACTGAGGCCAGGTACAGTTGCTGGACTGTTACTAACAAAGTTCAAACCAGAATCAGACACAAAAATAGTACCAGCACTAATAGAAAATGAACTTGGGCTGTCACAATTTTCAATTTTGATTGTTCCGGTCGCTTTATCGCCTACGTCTTTGGAGCCCGTTGCGGTGAAATTAACGCTTACGTCTTTTTTAATCTGTTTTGCAATAGATTGAATGGTGTTTTTATTAACATCTGACGCTGATATTCCACCTAATATTAAAGTTTCACTGACAGGTGCTGGGTCTGTTTTGGCGGTAATAATTATCTTGGCAGATGGCGCAAACCAAATTGCCCAAATTAGAAAAATGAGTAATAATATTCCAGCCGCGATACCCAAAAAAAGTTTTTTTCGAAAACGCGAAAAATTTGGTACTTTGACATTGTTTTTTGGCTTTTTGGCTGAACCTTTTGACGCCATAGAGATATCTTTTGAACTTTCATCATCAATATCAATAGCACTTAAATCATCAGTCAAATCCTCGCTAGGTTTGTTATCAGCAGTTTTTGCAAGTTCACCAATTGGCAATTGTGAACCATCAATAATATCTTCACCGTCATCAATTTCAAGTGCCGCTATTTCGGCAATTTCTGGTTTGCTTTGTAAGTTTTTTGCATATGGGATCATGGCAGTTGCCGATAAGGCGATCAATGCTTTGTTGTTAGTAATCAAGACCAGTTTTTTGCTATTTTTTTCAGCTGTTCTTGATAGTAACCGTAAATTGACCGCACTTTGTAAGACACCGGTTCGTTTAGGTGGGACTAAGGCGACGACGTTTTCTTTTGACGATTTTATCTTGCCGATAATCGCCGTGATATCGTCTTCGGTGTCAATGTAAATTATGTCTTTATTCATCCCGTTACAGTCCTACCATACTTTTGCGTTGTAAGCCAAATAGTTCGTTACAAGATAATACTTGTCGTATGCCTATATTAAACGATAAGACTGTAACGGGATTCATTCCGTACATGCTTAAAAAAAGTCGTTTAGGGATTCTAACATAATTCATACCTATATCCTCAATATCCGATTTAGTTTTTGCTTGATTGTATCATTATCGTTATTCCCAACAATTGTATCATAACCAACCCTTAAAAGACCCATGGCGGTGATAAAGGTGTGATCATTGACAAGACCCGTCATGTCAGTGATACCAACAACTTCTGACGGATGGATATGATGAATCACTGGTTTTTTTGTAAATGGTAAATCTTTGTGCCAATCTTGTTTTTGCAGGGCCTCAACTAGTCGAGTCAGGCTGGAACCACCACCACAAAGTAAAATTCGATTCGGCAAATGGTCAGCCGAATTAAATTCACTTAGTGCCAGTTCAACCCCAGATATCCAAACTTCTAGCGATTTATCAATAGCTGCATTAACGTCGGCTGCTACGCTTGGTTTTATTTTTTCGCTATCAATGTTAACTTTTAGTTTTTCGGCGTCATCGTAAGATATGCTCATTTCACTAGCAATAGTGCGCGTAAAACTACGCCCACCAATACCAAACATCTTGGTTCCTTCAACACCACCATCGTCAACCACCGCAATATCCGTCGTACCACCACCAACATCTGCCAAAATTGCTGTAAAATTACTGTTGGCATCATTACCAAGTACGCTACGACTGACAGCGAATGGTTCAGCTGCAACTGCCAGTAGTTCTAATGATAATTCTTCGGCAACTCGTTCAAGCGCTCCAATATGGACCATTGGCGCAAAAGCTGTATATATCTGGACAGCCACATCATGGCCCTGAAAACCGATTGGATTGCTAACTTTATAACCATCAATATGGATACTAACCAGTGCACTGTTGACAAGTTTAATTTCGACATCTGGGTTTCCGGTTTCAAGAGCCGTCTGTTTTTGAGCCTTTACCTGTGCTCGTTCTTGGACCTTTTCAATAATAAATTCCATTTCTGCCGTATCAAGCGGACGATCGGGTTGTGGTCGGCGATAGCGAATGGTATTAGTTACGCCTTTGACTAGTTCTCCGGCAATCCCAATTATGACTCGCTTGGCTTGTAATCCTGCCTGATCCTCGGCATCATTTAATGCATCCTCACAGTTACGCACTACACCGGAAATATCGGCAATAGCACCAGAATACATGTCACTAATTTGCTGATGAGCTCGTCCGACACCAACAATTTTTAATTCTTCACCATCAATTTTGGTTACTAATGCTTTGACGTATTCCGTACCAATATCAAGGGCAACGATATAATCGTCTGAACCACTTTCTTTTCGTAATTTTTTCAGTTTATTAAATACCATTGATGAATCTATTATATACTATCCGCGGTTATGGTTACAGAAATATAATAATTTATACTATTTTATGTTTTTAAATAATATAAATCTTTGCAAGGTGACACCTTGCAAAGATTTAAAGAGTAAGATAACGAATAATTACAATACCTGAGCCACCGGCACCGCCTATACCACCCGAGCCGCCACCGCCACCGCCAGTATTTGCAGTCCCTGCTACACCAATACTTGAACCTCCGCCAACTGAACCTCCGCCACAACTAGCAGTACTGCCATTTGCTGATGTTCCTGATCCGCCACCGCCACCAGCATAACAAACAATAGACCCACTGATATTATTATTTAATCCAGAACCACCAGATCCTCCATTAGTACCTACTCCAGCAGAACCAGTTGAGCCCGCTCCGCCTCCACCACCTGCACCATAATGTCCAGATTGCAATCCACCATTCTTGCCCTGCGTAGATATACTGGCCATCCCAACAACACCATTGCCAGAACTACCGCCACCACTTCCTCCGTTTCCGCCTGATGCAGAGCCCCCTCCAGAACTACCACCGCCTCTTCCTCCACCTAATGCGGTAAAACTTCCAAACACACTATCCATTCCATTTGTTGATGCTATTAATCCTGCTCGACTACCTGGTGTACCGCCCAATCCAATAACAACGTTCATACTTCCAGAAATAAATAATGTTGAATAGATATAACCTCCACCTCCGCCCCCAGCAGCACGATTATTCGCATCACCTCCTCCACCTCCACCACCCCCCCACAACCAGCACCTCAGCCGTACCAGGCGTAGTAGCAGTTAAAGTGCCACTGCTAGTAAAAGGTTTGGACAGTATAAGGACCATCAGTTGAGACTGTACCACCAGAGGCTACAACCGGTGTTGCTTGGGTTGGGCTCGATGCACTGTTTATTTGATAATAAGTTGTGTTATTGGTAGCCAGTAAAGAGAATGTTTGAGGACTGGCAGAGTTATTAACTTTATAGAAACTAAAGCTATTGCCAGTACTGGTTTTTAAACATTTATTGGTTGAACTGTCAGCAATTGCACAGTTTATAGTATCTGGGTAGTTGCTGTTGTCGACTTGGAAAAGCTTTAATTGAGTTTGAGCGTTTGTTAGATCAGATTGCAATGAGGAGGCGACGGCTTTTTGAGAGATGCCTGTAAATGAAACAATTGTTATGGCGGCTAGGATAGCTATGATTACTATGACAACCAATAGCTCAACAATTGTAAAACCAAAAGAATTGTGACTAGAAGTCGCTTTCATCCCGTTAGAAGCCCCTTTTTAGAATGTAGACGTATTTCCATATGAATGTATCTTTCTTTAAACAAGCTTCTAACGGGATTCATAAGATAATTTTAGCATAAGCCAAGTTAATCTAATAAATGCTGAAGCTTGTTACGTCTACGCTAAAACTGCTTTAATCCGGCGGACACCGGCAGAACTGGATTCTTCTTTGATAATCTTGAATTTTCTATTACCTTCAGCCAATTCGCCAGTATGATCGACGTGCGGACCGCCACAAATCTCTAAGCTAAATGGTTTTTCGTCATCCGAACCAATTTTATAAACTTTGACTTTATCACCGTATTTATCACCAAATTCGCCATGTGCGCCCATAGCCCTGGCTTCATCCAGGGGATATTCAGCAAAACTAACTTTTAAGTCCTTGGCGATTTGTTCGTTCACAATATCTTCAATTCGTTTGATTTGTTCAGGATTTAC
>CAIPOF010000014.1 GCA_903866605.1 uncultured bacterium
AATGGAGAGAAACTTCCAATCTGGGTAGCCGATTACGTGCTGGCAGGATATGGCACTGGTGCAATTATGGCTGTTCCAGCTCACGATGAACGTGACTTCGAATTCGCCGAAAAATTCTCAATTCCTATTATTGAGGTAATAAAAAAACCTGATGATAATATCGAGGTTGGCCTATACACCGGGGAAGGTGTATTAGAAAACAGTGGTAAATTTGACGGAATGTTTTCAAGTGACGCTCGTGAAGAAATTGTGGCTTGGTTGGAGAAACAGGGAACGGGACGAACAAAAACTACCTATAAAATGCGGGACTGGCTGATTAGTCGACAACGATACTGGGGTGCACCGATTCCAATTATTCATTGTCCAGATTGTGGTGCCGTGCCTGTTCCGGATGACCAACTTCCTGTTATTTTACCTGAAATTGATGATTTTAAGCCCAAAGCAGGTGAGGTATCTGCACTCGCCAGTGCGACCGATTGGGTTAATACGACCTGTCCAAAATGTGGTAAACCAGCTAAACGTGAAACAGACACCATGGACGGCTATGCCTGCAGTAGTTGGTATTTTTTACGATATCTAGATCCTTTTAATGATAAACAAGCCTGGGATCCTAAAGTTGAGGATCATTGGGGACCGGTCGATTTCTATAATGGTGCCGACCATGCGGTGGCACATCTGTTATACGCTAGATTTTGGCAAAGATTTTTCTATAAGCTTGGTTTAGTGTCACACCCCGAACCATTCAATCGAATGATGTATAACGCCTACATTCTAGCCCCTGATGGCACCAAAATGAGCAAATCGCGTGGTAATACTATTGATCCGCTAGAAATTATGGACAGCGGATACGGAGCTGATAGCTTGCGGGTTTATGAAATGTTTATCGCACCGTATGATTTAGAGGCTCCTTGGGATACTCGTGGCGTTCCTGGCGCTTATCGATTCCTTAATCGAGTTTGGACATTGACCCAGGAATATATTGAATCCAGTGACGTTAATCTCGATAAAGCAACGCAAACAGAAATACTTGTAATTGCGCATAAAACTATTAAAAAGGTCACTTCAGACATAGAGGAAGATAAGTTTAATACAGCCGTATCAGCTATGATGGAAGCGGTTAATAATTTTTACAAATTAAAAGAGAAATTTGGGATAGGCAAATCTGAGCCATGGACTTTTGCAATTGAAAGTTTACTGCAATTATTGTCACCATTTGCTCCTCATATAACCGAGGAATTATGGCATCAATTGGGCCATAGCGATACAATTCATATTGATCATTGGCCACAGTGGGACGATAAGTATCTGCAATCTGATATTATGACGATTATTGTGCAAGTTAATGGCAAGTTGCGCGCTAAACTGGAAGTCTCAATCGACGCAACAGAAGATGAAATTAAAAAACAAGCCCTAGAAAACAACAACGTCAAATTATTTGTAGGTGATAAAAAACCAACCAAGGTTATTTATGTTTCGGGACGGTTAGTCAGTATCGTTATTTAATCCTTTTTTCGCAACCAATTATCATATGCACTTGAGCAATGGGCGGCCATTGGTTATAATAGAGGTAAGTTTTATCATAATAACCTGAAAAGGAGCTCTTTACATGGGACAGCCTAAAAAACAGTCTAGCCCGCGCAAAACTGGTTTACGTCGCAGTCATCTGCGACTGGAATTAGCGCGTCGTGTTAACAAAACATCACCAGTCAAGGCACGAACAACTGCCAAAGAATCTGGTAAAGCACTTGCTAAATAGGCAAGTCAATAAAATTACCTTAAAACATAATAATAGAAAGAATTAAACGCTATGGCCTCTAACCGTCACCTTGGTCGCATCGTTGCTTTGCAGACTTTATACGAATATGAATTTCGCGTACAGTCTTCAGACACGTCGGCAAATATCGACGATATTCTGGCTCGGAATCTGGATAGATATCAGACTACGATTGACGACAAGGGGTTTGTCGAGACACTTGTAAAAGGTGTTATTGCGCAACAAACTGATCTAGATGCTAAAATTCAACCGATTGCACCAGATTGGCCAATTGATCAAATTGCACGAATTGATTGTAATATACTCAGGATTGGATTATATGAATTGCTTTATCAAGCAAAATTAATACCACCAAAAGTTGCAATTAACGAAGCAGTCGAACTGGCAAAAGCGTTTGGTTCCGATAATTCAAGTAAGTTTGTAAATGGGGTGCTTGGCACCGCCTATCGAACACTTGTAGAGGAAGCAACAGATGGCAGTACCGAAGTTTGATAAATTTAAGAAATACTTTAGTAAAAAAAATCAAATCCAAGAAATAGTTCGAGAACCAACCAGTGGTGGTATTATTTTTCGACGCGACAAAGAAGGTGGAGTTGAGATTTTATTAATTCAAGATGGTAAAGATCGATGGACAATTCCAAAAGGCCATATTGAAGAAGGTGAAACCGCCGAACAAACAACTATCCGTGAGATAGGTGAAGAAGCGGGGCTGACAGATATTGAGGTTTATGGTTGGTTAGGAAAGATAAATTTTCGATACCGCCGGGTGGATAAATTAGTTCTAATGACTACTCAAATATATCTGGTAAAAGCGATTGGTGATACTAACGCAATCCAAAAAGAAGAGTGGATGAATGGTATTAAGTGGTTTAAATTTAATGATGCCCTAGACGCGATTGAATATGAAGATATTGGAAAATTAATGTTACTCGCTATGAAGCGAATTAGACAGGAGAAGTTATAATGAGTGGTATGCAAATAACGCCTTATCAAGATTTTGCAAAGAATACGTTGGGTTATGAGTTTTCAGATATACAATTATTAATTACTGCCCTAACTCATCGCAGTTATGTCAATGAACATAAAAAAAGTGTCAACGAGCATAATGAACGTTTGGAATTTTTAGGCGATGCAGTGCTAGAGTTAGTTGTAACAGATTATCTATATCGAAATTTCTCTGACCAAGAAGGAACACTGACTAGCTGGCGCGCAGCCTTGGTTAGGACTGAAAGCATTGGAGCTGCTGGTGTAGAACTTGGCTATGAGCCACTTGTCAGAATGAGCCGTGGTGAAAAACAGGGGAGTGATAGAGCGCGTCAACAAATACTTGCCAATACATTTGAAGCGGTAACTGGAGCGATTTATCTAGAAAGAGGCTACAATGATGCGGCGACATTTATTCATAAATATATTATTAGTAAACTTGAATCAATATTAGAATCTGGTAGTTGGCGTGATGCTAAATCGAATCTTCAAGAGGTTTCTCAGCGTATCGATAGTCAAACTCCACAGTATCGTGTTATCGAGGAAGAAGGTCCCGATCACGACAAGATATTTACGTTAGGAGTATATGTCGGCAACAAACTGATGGGCAAGGGCAGCGGGCCAAGTAAGCAAGTTGCTCAACAACAAGCCGCTCAAGCCGCCCTGAATGAATACGCCAAGCGCAATAGTTAATCGAAAATTTTGTGATAGTTTTTATGCTAAAATAACTCTATATGAAAGCCTCTATTAAAGATAGCTTCAACTCTGTTTATTCTGCTAAAACTATTCGCAGTACGGCGAAACTATCTACTACCTACTACCTACAACCTACAAAATTTGGTTTTACCATAGTTGAGTTATTAGTCGT
>CAIPOF010000015.1 GCA_903866605.1 uncultured bacterium
CTTGTCGGTTATTTTCGTGCTATCGATATTAGCCGGGCTTATTTTGCCCACCTTTCGTTAGGTTATAAAAATCTATGACAAGTGATAAACGTAATTTATGGATAAAGATTCCAAAGCCAAATTTTACTAGTAAGATCCTAAAAAGACGAATGCGAAAAGCCGAAGGGATTACTGTTAAACATGCCCATAAATTTTTTGTTAGAAGGCTAGACAATGTCCGTGAAGTCCAACGAGATGTCGTTATTTGGGTTCTGGCAATGGGTTTATTAATTGCCGCAACTGGATTGCAGTTAATGTGGAATCAGCAAAGTTATCAAACAGAAAGTTATGCCAAAGATGGAACGTATGCCGAGGCTGCACTGGGTCCAGTCGAAACTTTAAACCCACTTTTTGCTGCATCAAGCGCTGAACAATCAGCCAGTTATCTGATGTTTTCACGATTATTAAATTATGATAAAACCGGTCATTTAAATTATGATTTGGCTAGGGGCATTACAATAAATGACGCTAAAACAGTCTATACAATTACTATCAAGCCAAATGCTAGATGGCATGATGGGGCAAATTTAACAGCTCTGGATATTGCCTATACAGTTAATCTGATGAAAGATCCGAATACTCGCACGCCATATACTGGCTGGAATGATGTTAACGTCAAGGTCATTAATAATAAAACGATAGAATTTACTTTGAAATCTTCATTCGCAGCCTTTGAGTACGCTTTGACATTTCCGATTTTGCCACAGCACATTTTAGGAAAAATTGCCCCACTAAATATTAGAGAAAATGATTTCAGCCAAAACCCAATTGGAAGTGGTCCTTTCAAATTTAGCCTATTGCAAAATACCGACCCAAATACTGGTCAAAAGATAGTATATATGACCAGAAATGACGATTATTACGGTGGGACTGCTAATCTCAGCAGGTTCCAACTGCACGTCTATGGGACAGATGATGCAATCGTCAAGGCCTTATCTCGGAATGAAACTAATGCTGCAACTGATTTGACCTCTACGGATATACAGAATATAAATACAAATCGATATAATGTCACAGTAAAGCCAATTCAAAGTGGCGTATATGCAATGTTAAATACAAAAAGTGAAATATTAAAAGATGTATCGTTGCGAAAAGTGTTGCAGATGGCAACTAATACGACGGCAATTCGTGATAAATTACCGAAAGGAACTCCAGCATTATGGTTACCTTTCACACAAAATCAATTAACTGGTGACGTGCCATTGGCACCGATATATGATAAATCGGGTGCAGAAAAAATACTTGATGATAGCGGGTGGAAATTAAATAGTAAAAAAGTTCGCGAAAAAGATGGCAAAGAGCTTCACCTTTCAGCTGTAACGGTCAAAAATAGCGAACTCGAAAATGTACTCGATATTCTTGCTAAACAGTGGCGTAATCTAGGCATTGGGGTAGAGGTTAAGATTATTGATTTGTCTGACGAAAACCAAAATGTGGTTCAATCTATTTTACAACCACGAAATTTTGATGTTTTACTTAACCAAATAAATATTGGCGCAGACCCTGACGTATATGCGTATTGGCATTCTTCACAAGCATCTTTACAGGGACTTAATTTTTCGAATTATACAAATGCCATAAGTGATGATGCCTTAACATCGGCGCGTGCTAGGATTGAACCGGTTCTGCGCAATGCAAAATACATTACGTTTTCTAAACAATGGCTGGCTGACGTACCGGCAATTGGGATATATCAATCAACTATGAATTATGTAACGAGTCAAAATACTCACTCATTTGATAATTCGAATGTTTTTATTTCTTCAATTGATCGATATAGCGACGTTCTTGATTGGGCGGTCGGTAACCGTATCGTTTACAAAACGCCATAATCTTAGATATACTAGTCTCTGTATACCACTTATGCGCGCGTGCTGTAATTTGGTAGCCAGGTCAGCTTGAGGTGCTGGTGTCCGTAAGGACGTGGAGGTTCAAGTCCTCTCGCGCGCACCAGATATTGCAAAACTGTAGTCTTATCTGTATAATTCTTCAGAGGCAAGGGCGCTTAGCTCAGTTGGCTAGAGCACCTCGTTTACACCGAGGGGGTCGGGGGTTCGAGCCCCTCAGCGCCCACCATTCTCCGTCGCCCTTTGGGCATGAAGGATTTTTGTTGATTAGAGCCTCGAAACACGACTACTTATCTACTAACTCGCTGATCTTCCAAATTTTATCTGCATTATTTCCGGCTAGCACATTATTAAATATCCTCGCAAACCTCGTAGCATTTGCTGTAGTCGAAAATTCTCGATTATTATATCTTTCGGCCATTTCCAAAGTACTATGTCTAAAACTGGTGTATTTTTCGTAATCAGTCATCAGGCTATAAATAAAATCAACTCCGCGCTCCATATCATAATCAGGTTTATCAAAATCCAGAATGAATCCCGATTTTCCTTCAACAACCTGTAATGACATGCCACCTCTGTTGGAAACAACTACGGGAACGCCATGTTTTATCCAATCGCTTATCCGAGTTTCAAATCCCTCTGCATCTGAAGTTTGCATTGCGACAACCTCAGATATATTTTCATCATTATTTCTTTGTCTTTGGTACATCAGAGCATTTATTGCCGAGTAATTGTGCTTTAGACGCATTGCAATAATGCCTTTTTTGTCGTTAGCATAAAGTTCTCGTCTAATCCGCAGTACTTCTTCGTATATAGTCTCACCACTAGGGTCGTCAACCGAACCGTTACCAACAATGATCACTTGAGGTAAATCGGTTTCAATAAATTTTTCTTGGCGCATTTTTCGTCGTACGCGGATACCCAGTTTCATCGCTTTGTCCATTCCTTTGGATTCATCAAACCGGGCAATCAAAACGATTCTGCGTTTGTTTGGGTCGATTAGGCTTTGTATATCTGACTCACGGTTTTCGGATAAAAATTCCGCGTTTTTTTGAGAAATTTGATTGTTAATAAAATCTATTCCGACCTGAACTTCATGATTATTAAGTGTTCGGTTCAAATCATCGAACGAGTCTATTGTTGCCGGAGCAAAGTACGTTTTATCGGACATACTTGGATATACAAAAGCCGCAACAGGGTGAGTAATAACCGCTTCAACACCGCGCATACCACACTCGTCCAACAAGTATGATGCAACCTCGCCCTGTGGTGATGACGGATCCGACATTAATTTTCCATCGGTATCGATGTGATTTCGCCAAACCCACTTTACATTAGGATTCACTTTTTCTATATATTTTTTTAGACCAGATGGTTGAGGGTCATCGATGACTATTACGTCGGCATTTTGTATGTTTTTTTGTGCGGTTATTACAACTGCATTTTCTGCGCTCCATTTTCTATGAGTTGCTTTGCCCTCATCGGTAATCCGGACGTTTGCCGGAGCCTGGCGCTGCAATATGTTATGCATTTGTTTTGTAAATATAAAAGGGCTTGGGTCGTTTGGATTCTGCATGTTTGCCATAACATACCAGTGTGCATCAACACCAAATTGTTGCAGCATGTGAATCAGTGGCGGGCGCAACATCGCGACGCCACCACCTTCAAAAGTAGGGTTAATAAAAACTATCGTTTTATCCGCAAGGCTGGTCGCAAAATTCTTTAACAGATTCCAATCTGAAGTCGAGGTGATTCGTTGGTAGTCGTCAATCGTAATTTTACTTTTAACCGTCATCTCATAGGTAGAATAGTCTCGAGACACCGAAAAAACTTCGTTGCTCCGATCCGAGCCATTATCCTTTTGGCTGCGGTTGAATTTTAACCAATTGGCTAATTTGTCTAATTCATTTTTATTTTTTTCTATTACCACACTAAATATCATACCGTTGCCGTCACGTAAGCGCAACGCCCACGTGATGTCGTTAACTAGTTATGGCTTGATAATCTTCGATTTTCTGCTATAATTATCACCTAAGGAGCCCCTTAGTGGGCATATTTTTATGAAAGACAGTTCTAAGATTCGTAATGTTGCTATTATTGCCCATGTTGATCACGGCAAGACTACTATTGTTGATGGTTTATTAAAACAAAGCAATACCTTTCGTTCCAATCAGGCTGAAATGGGACAGACGCTAATTATGGATAGCGGTGACCAAGAGCACGAGCGTGGTATTACAATTACCGCTAAACAAACATCTGTTTACTTTGGCGATTACAAAATCAATATAATCGATACTCCAGGTCACGCTGATTTTAGTGGTGAGGTTGAGCGTACGCTTAATATGGCCGATGGAGTTCTATTGATTGTTGATGCTCAGGAAGGCCCAATGCCTCAAACAAAATTCGTGTTATCAAAGGCGCTAGAACTTGGGTTACAGCCAGTAGTTGTAATTAACAAAATTGATAAAGCCGCCCGTCGTATTGATGAAGTCCTAGACGAAATTGCCGATTTATTTTTGGAACTTGCGGTTGATGACAGCCAATTATATTACCCAGTTTATTATTCAATTAGTCGTGAAGGCAAAGCCTGGAAAGAATTACCAGATAATCCGTCTGAACACACCGATATGAGCCCGATTTTTAATGCGATTATTAATGACATTCCCGCTCCATCCGTTGACTCAAAAGGCACGCTACAACTTCTTGTCACTGCCTTGCAATATGATTCTTTTGTAGGTAAGTACGCAATTGGGCGTGTTAGCCGCGGTATTGTCAAAAAAGGCCTACCAGTCACATTAGTAAAACGCGACGGTAAATTAATCAACACCCGTATCGACAAAGTTTTCGGGTATCGTGGGCTTAATCGTGAAGAAGTCGATAGCGCAATAGCCGGTGATATTGTGGCACTAACAGGTATTCCAGACGCACACATCGGTGAAACAATTGCCGATAAAAATAACCCAGAAGCCTTGCCGACTATTGATATTGAGGCACCGACAATTAGTATTTATCTGGGGCCAAATACCAGTCCAATGAAGGGCAAAGAAGGTCAGTTTAACACTTCTAGACAAATTGGTGAACGGCTAAATCGCGAACTTGAAACAAACGTTAGTTTGCGTGTCGAAGAAGATGGTATCGGTTTTAAGGTTTGTGGTCGAGGAGAATTACACCTTTCGGTGCTAATCGAGACTCTCAGACGTGAAGGTTATGAATTCGAAGTTGGTCGTCCGCAAGTTGTTACAATTGTTGAAGACGGTGTTAAAAAAGAACCAGTCGAGGAA
This sequence comes from uncultured bacterium, assembly GCA_903866605.1. Classification (GTDB taxonomy): domain Bacteria; phylum Patescibacteriota; class Saccharimonadia; order Saccharimonadales; family Saccharimonadaceae; genus UBA1547. The sequence continues at coordinate 5,168 of CAIPOF010000015.1, forward strand.
TTGTTAATCGAAGTCGCCAGCGAATTTATGGGAGTTATAAGCCAGGAATTAGGGACTAGGCGGGCAAATCTAGTTAAACAAGAACAGACCAGCAGTGGCACAACTCGAATGACTTATATTTTGCCAACACGCGCACTTATAGGGCTTCGTAATTTACTACTGACAGATACAAAAGGGACAGTAATCATGAATTCATTACCACACGGATATCAAAAGATAGGTCCAAAAATTCAAAAAACCCGCAACGGGGCGATTATTGCGACCGATTCCGGCATAACTACTCCGTATGCCTTAGAAATGGGAGAATCAAGAGGCGAATTATATATTGGACCAGGCGTAAATGTTTATCAGGGAATGATTGTCGGTCTATATCAACGCAATGATGATTTAGAAATGAATGTTTGTAAAGCTAAACATCTGACTAATATGCGCAGTAGTTCCAGCGACGGGACAGTGCAACTAACACCGTTTACTGATCTTAGTCTAGAGCAATGTATTGATTTTATTGAAGATGATGAACTACTCGAAGTTACGCCCAAAAGTCTGCGGCTTCGCAAACGTTACCTAGACCCAAATCAGCGCAAACGTGCTGCTAAAAAATAAATACCTTTTATCTTTTTGTAAATATATTTTATTCAATTTTTGACTGTTCATCCAACTTTTTTATTAATTGAATAACTTCATCGACATCTTTTACACGGAAGCGAGCATTCGTGGGGCCAGAACCTACTTTTATAGTCCAAGCAGTAATAGGTAACGCAGAAAACATTTCTTCATCAGTAGTATCATCGCCGATTGCTATTACAAAATCGGTGTGACGAGAATACTCTAAAGCGATTGTTCCTTTGTTTATGCCGTTTGGCCTAACTTCTAAAATCATATTTCCTTGTTCAATCTTTAAATTTAGTTTTTGCGCCAGAGGCTTTAATAATTGCTTTAATGATGGTAAATATTTTTTTACATCGGATTTTTTCGCAGCTCGATAATGCCAAACTATTGAATTTTCTTTTTGTTCAACAAATGAATCAGACACTTTATTGACGAATTGTTTAAACAAATTAATAATCATTGGTTTCCATGAAGTATCAACGTCAATACTAGTTTGCCATTGTTTTTGACCTGCCTTGCGAACAAAGCCACCATGCTCGACAACTAATGTTAACGGAATATTATCAAACCATTCACCGATGTCGCCTTTATCACGACCGCTAATTATAACAACCTGGTTTTGCTTATTGTCAGTTAGCATCATAAGTTGTTGTTCTAGCAGAATTGAGGGTTTTGCTAATTTTGGGTTGATAACAAATGGTGCTAGGGTGCCATCGTAATCCAGTAGCAGAACTCGTTTTAGGGCAGTCGAGTAGTTTATCAGTAATTCTTTTTGTCGGTTTAATGTTAAAATTTTCGTACGTTTTGTCGGCAATACTGGGGATAGCAATAATGAATAAATAAAATTATTTGCCCATTTTTGAACAGTGAAATTTGAAACATACCTACCCATATTATTAAATCGTTTTTTCATTTCTATTTTTTTCATTGAAAATGCATGTGCTAGTGCCAATTCCACAGATTTTGGGTCAGCCGGATCGACAATTAATGCATCATGTAAGTTCTCGGCAGCACCAGCTGTCTTACTTAGAATTAGCACGCCATTTCCATCCGGTTTACAGGCAATAAACTCTTTACTCACTAAATTCATGCCGTCTTTTAAGGGTACAATAAATGCAATATCTGATATTTGATATAACGCCACTAATTTTTCTATTGATAAACAAGTATATAAATATTCGATAGGCTTCCAAATAGGTGTTTGAAATTCAGCATTAATTTCATGGATGGTTTTCTCAAGTTTTTGACGTAAGTTAACGTATTCGACAATTTGCGTTCGTGAAGGTACGACTAACATGACCATAACAACTTTTCCATATAGTTGAGCGTTGCTTCGTAAAAAATCACGGTAGGTTATTGCTCGTTCAATTAAACCCTTGGTTGGATCTAGACGGTCAACGGTTAGAATAATTTTTTTATTTTGATATTTATCTCGTAATTTCATTACTTCCAGGCGAACACTTTTTCGTTTTAAAATTCGAACAAATTTTGCGTAGTCAATGCCCATTGGGAAGTTAGAAATTCGGACAATATGATTATCAAGTGCTATACAATCTTTTGTTAATAATCCAATTTTTAAATATTGGCAACTGTTAATAAAATTTCGTACATAACTTTTTGTGTGTAGCCCAATCAGTTCTGCGCCTAAAACTCCATAAATAAGTTCTTTGGCATTTTTTAATTTTATAAAATCTTTTGTATCTGGGAAAGGTATATGCGAAAAGAAACCGATTTTACCAAACAGTTTTCTTTCACGTAATAAAGTCGGCAATAATATTAAATGGTAATCATTTACCCAAATGTTACTGTTAGGTTTACAAATTTTCATTACAAAGTCAGCGTATATAGCATTGACTTGTTTATATGCGTTCCAAAATTTTTTTTGATTATTTATAGCTTTTTTTGCGATTGGCAAGTCATGGAATAATGGCCATAAAATACTATTACTATATCCATTATAAAAACCGTCAAGTTGTTTTTGAGAAAGAAATACTGGATAGCAGTTGCTTGCCAGTAATTTTTTGGTAATCTGATTTTTTTCATTATTAGTTAACTGTTCGCTTGTTATGCCCGGCCAGCCAATCCATTTAATTTTTTTATTATTAACAAAACCGGCTAGACCTGTAGCAAGACCACCTACGCTTGGTACGTACACCAACCCATTTTCGTTTTTCTTAACACTAATCGGCAGGCGGTTTGAGACAATTACAAAACTCGAGGTCATAAAACACCTTTACTATATTATATTTTACCACAATAGGTAGTGATCTATCTTGGGCTCCATGGTTTGCAGTTTTTTAATGCCATCTTGATGCAAGGATTGCGGCTACTGTCCATGCCTGAACTTCTTGCGGGGGTTGCTCGACACGGTTGTATCGGTTTACTTTGTGATCAAAAACATCAATTGTGCAGGTATTTATTGCAATTTCATTACCACCTCTGACGTATTCTGGAAATATCCCAGTTTTATTAATCACGTTTAGAATTCTACTTTCTAGATCATTGGCAAAATCTTTAAACTCTGGGTTTTTTTCATGTCGACGGACTCCTTTCGCGATGTGGTAAGTGTCCCAAATCCAAACGCTACCATTATGATAGGCGCCTTCACGGAATCGTATCTCGTCACTAGCAAGAGTTCGCACGCCACTGATTGAAAGCATTTCTTTTGATTTTAATTGTTTTAATATAGCCATTTTTTTCCTGTTAATCTCTTTATCATCACTGTCAAGTACACTTGAATTAAGAATATGCCCCATATTTGATGTACGAATTTTTAATTGTCGTAAATTACCGCCACTATCTCTGTCTGTCCCAATAACAAAATAGCCACCTTTATCTTCAGTCCAGAAAATATCAATGATTTTTCTGGATAACAGTTTGGCCTGTTGTCTTAACCGTTTAGCTTCATCATGTTTGTTAATAATAGCGGTATCGTATAAGTCTGCAGCGTTCAGCAGTGCATCATGAGAAACTGCCTGAACTTCGATTGGGGCGATTCCGTAATCATGGTTAGCAATTGTACCATCGCTATGATGGTATGAATCCCAAGAATCTTTCCAGACTTGGTTTTCAATCCCAAATTTTAGAACGGATTTAAATTCTACTAATCCGTCGGGACTGTTTTTTATATGCATTAATATCCAATCCACGGCACGAATCAAAGCATTGGCAATTGTTTGTTTTTTCCCGTCTTTATCTGTGTACTCATGAGATAAAAATTCAACATTTTTATTGGACAGCTTGCAATAGGCGCTAAGTGTACGCACAAATTCGGGCGTAGCATCAACCGATCCATAATATGGCCAACCCCAACCACGCTCCTTAGTCAATTTAATTGCGATAGGGTCTGTAGCGTTACGAATCTCGTGGGGGATTCTACCAGGTTCTTCTTCACGAGAGGTGTTATACTTTGTACCTTGAAGTTCGGCAAGCCTTATGAGTGTAGCTCGTGTTAGTTTTGGATAATGTTTATTCAAATCAATCGCAACTCTTAATGAATCACGTCCGAAAACTACATTATATAGTCCTTGTCCATCATAGGCAGATGGCTGTAACTCTGATGGAAGAGCTGCAATAACCGGACCATTTTTACCAACGCCACTTTCGTCAAATGATGAGGTCAATCTGTGAATTTCGCTTAACCCTGATTGCCTAAGTTTTGGAGGTGTAAATTTAAACGAATGAACTCGGCACACTTCTTCGCCATCAAGTAATTTAAAGTTCTCTGGAACTTTTGGTTTTTTGTTTACATAATCTACCATGCATTATATTGTAACAGCATGTTATAATATTGATGCGAATATGCAGTAAATATTACTGCATATCTTAATTAAAGTAAAGGGAAAACAAGATGCGTGTAGCAATAATTGCACCACCGTGGCTTGCAATGCCCGTAAATGGGTATGGCGGTATTGAAGTTGTATTAGAAGGTTTGATTAACGGGTTAATTGATCTTGGGGTGGAAATAGAATTATTTGGTAATAGCGAACGAAAAATGAGTGGTGTAAAAACCCACTCAATCTACTCAATCGAGCAGTATTTTAATATCGACAGACCTTTTTATGAATCGTTGCCTATCTTGGCGGCGCATATGGAATTTGCCTTAAATAAAATCAAAGACGACGGGAAGTTTGACATCATACATGATCATAATGGCTTTTTGGGTCCTGAGGTTCTGGCGTGGGCGACCAATAACCGTGACCTACCACCAGTTGTTCATACCATCCATGGACCGCCCTTTTCAAATAAACATACTTTGGCTCAGGGATTACCTGACAATCGTCTTTTCTGGAGGGATTTAGGAAATAATATGGGACGGATGTATGTTGTCGGTATTTCGAACACTTTGATGGAACCCGCCCCTCCTGCAATGCGCGGCCATATTATGCCAACTGTTTATAATGCCATAGAGTTAGATAAATTTAAGTTTGTTAAAAAGAAAAAAGATTATTTTGTAACACTCGCAAGGTTTTCTCGAGACAAAGGTCAGCATATTGCAGCCGAGATTTGCGCCAGAAGGGGATTTCAGCTAAAAATGGCCGGTACCATCAATGGTATCGGTAGCAACAGAAAACTATTATTCGAACTTGCAAATCCGTTAAGCACATACCGACATTACAATGATTTTCGATATTACAGTGACAAGATTCTGCCATATACGCTTAAATATGATAAAATTAGCTATTCTGGAAATTTGAATTTCGAAGATAAAGTGAAGTTTTTGTCTGAATCCAAGGCATTACTTTTCCCGATAGATTGGGAAGAGCCGTTTGGAATGGTTGTTATCGAGGCACTAGCCTGCGGGACACCGGTAGTTGCAATGAACCGGGGGGCTATGCCTGAAATTATCCAGCACGGAGTTAATGGATTTTTGGCGAATAACACAAAAGAGTTCGAAGAATACATGGACCGAATTGATGAGATTGATCCAGTGGCGTGTCGCAAATCCGTAAAGGATAATTTTTCTGCTGGTTGCATGGCGGCGGCATATCTGGAAAGATACAAACTGGCCATTAAACTGAACGGTAAAAACGTCTAGACTCTACTAGAATATTTTTTCATTTTTCAAATCGTCTGGTAAAAAGCCTTTGTCGTGTTTAAAACCGGCCTCCCATTTATAATCCTTGCCATAGCCGATGTTTTTCATTAAATTAGTCGAAGCATTGCGCAGTTGCAACGGAACCGGCGCGTCGGGGTATTTTTTTGCCAGTGTCGTGGCACGTCCAAACGCCTCAGTCGTCTGGCGTGATTTTTCACTTTTTGCTAGTGCCGTGGCAACATGTGCCAATATTAGTCCGGATTCCGGCATGCCGATTCGTTCAACTGATTGGAACGCATTCAGGGCTAGTCCAAGTGCACCATTTCCAGCTAGTCCAATATCTTCACTGGCAAAAATAATCATTCGTCTAGCAATAAATTTAGGATCTTCGCCGGCATCGATCATTCGCGCCAAATAATATAGTGTAGCATCGACATCACCACCACGTATGCTTTTTATAAAGGCAGAAATGACGTTATAGTGCATGTCGCCTTTTTTATCATATCCCGGGATTCGTTTTTGGGCTGCTTTTTTCACAATTTCAGGTGTAACTTTGTTTGCCATCCCCAATGCTAGTTCCAAATTACCCAGGGCAATTCTGGCATCACCTCCGGATAATTCTGCTAAATAATCCAGTGCTTTTGGCGTGATATTTTTGGTTTTTTTGCTAATTTTCAATGCTTTTTTCAAAATAGTAATAATTTCATCTTTGGTCAGTGGCTCTAAAACCAATACTCGAGTTCGCGACAACAGTGGTGCAATAACTTCAAAACTGGGGTTTTCAGTCGTAGCGCCAATTAGTGTGATTAATCCAGATTCAATATGTGGCAAAAAGGCGTCTTGTTGAGCTTTATTAAACCTGTGTATTTC
>CAIPOF010000016.1 GCA_903866605.1 uncultured bacterium
AAAATTGGCGCCAAAACAGGCATATTGCATAAAGGCGTGGTTTTACATGCCATGCCATTAAGTGAGAAAAAACTCTAGGAGGAAATTAGTTAATTATGACAAATTTTTTGCAAAAAGTTTTAAATATCAACGAGCCATTATTTAAAAGCGGTCTGAAGGCACTCGAAAAATCAACTGGCAATAGTGGAGTTGATACTAGACTTATTGCTGATGTATTGCAAAATGCCCATAAAGTAATGAGAGTTTTAGGCCTGGACACGGCTGACACTACTGGGCGCGAACTTTATCATTCACTGATGGCTGCCGTAAAAAATCGTGATATTGAGTCACTTTTAATAGATACAGACTATGTTTTATATATTATTGATGACAAAGTAATCTCTTTAAATATGATTGATGTTATCGAGAATTCACACCACGAATTACCATTTGATAGGCAAGTCATCGGTCATGGACAACGAAGTTTGCGTGGTGAAATTATTATAAGATATATTGATCATGCTCGGACTGACGACCTAACTACATTTGAGACCATATCTTCAATTGGCTTATTGCCCGAACAAGACTCGTGGTATAATAACGCTAAAGCTTATAAAAAACGGGCAGTAAAACCAGAGGGGAACGTCAAGTGAAATATCAAATTTGCGTATCGGGATCTTGCTCTGGCAAAACTATCCAAGCGTCACATCAACTTGCTTATGACATAGGAAAGGCAATAGCCGAAGCTGGTAAAACATTAACAACTGGGGCAACAGTTGGTCTTCCTTGGTTTGCAGCCAAAGGAGCATTCAGTGTCAAAAATAGAGATGGTGTTTCAGTTGGGTTCTCGCCAGCCAGTTCTTTCCGCGAACATGTAACAGTCTATAAATTGCCAACTGTTGAATTTGATTATATTAATTTTACTGGCATGGCTTATGTTGGTCGTAATGTTCACCTAGTTCGCAGTAGCGATGCTGTCATTACTGTTGGTGGCAGAATGGGTAGTCTGCATGAATTTATTACCGCCATCGAAAGTCATAAAGTTATTGGTGTATTATTGGGAAGTGGCGGTTTGGCAGATTATATTCCAACATTAATACAAAATGTTGAAAGTAATGGTTTGGATGTAAAAGATATAATTTTTGATACCAACCCCTCCAGATTGGTTAGCAAAATTATCAAAGCGTTGGATACTATTTACGCTGACTTTAAACATGATGGGACGGATAATAATATAAACAGTCGACTACACGAAAATGATTAGGTTCTAATCAGATTTAATCAATAAATTTTGAATTTTTATTACTAAGTTATAATAGAAAAGTGAATAAATTTAAACTAATCAGTGATTATCAACCAACCGGTGATCAGCCGACTGCAATAAAACAATTAATTGTCGGATTAGAGTCGGGTGAAAAAGAGCAAGTATTATTAGGCGTGACCGGATCTGGTAAAACCTTTACCATGGCAAATATTATTGCCAATCGTAATGTCCCGACACTTATCTTGGCTCACAATAAAACATTGGCAGCGCAATTATATAGCGAATTTAAAGTCTATTTTCCAGATAACGAAGTCCATTATTTTGTTAGCTATTTTGATTATTATCAACCCGAGGCCTACATGGCCAGCAGTGACACCTATATAGAAAAGGACAGCAAAATAAATGACGAGATAGACCGATTACGTCATGCTGCCACAACTGCGCTCTTAACACGACGTGATACGATTATTGTCGCTAGTGTTAGTTGTATCTATGGCATTGGATCTCCCGAGGATTATGCCGACATGTCAATAACGTTAAAAACAGGCGAAAAACGCAAACAAGATAAATTTGTTCGACTGCTGACAGATATCCAATATAATCGCAATGACATTGATTTTCACCGTGGCACTTTTCGAGTCCGTGGTGATATTGTCGATGTTTTCCCAGCCGGTAGTGATGTCGCTTATCGAATTAGTTTTTATGGCGATACAGTTGAGCGAATAACCCGAATTGATCCACTAACTGGTGAAATTTTGGCCGAACCAAATGAAGTTTCGATTTTCCCTAGCAGTCATTATGTTACACCAAAGGCAAAATTAGAACATGCCATCGAAGGTATTAAAACAGAGTTTGCCGATAGGTTAAAGTGGTTTGAAAAACATAATAAACTGCTGGAGGCTCAGCGTTTATCGCAACGTACCAAATATGATATTGAGATGCTGGAAGAAACCGGTTTTGTCAAAGGGATTGAAAATTATAGTCGATATTTAACAAATCGTGAGCCAGGTGAACAACCAGCCACACTAATGGATTATTTTAACGATGATTTTTTGCTGATTGTTGACGAAAGCCATATGACATTACCGCAAGTTCGTGGCATGTATAACGGTGATAGGGCTCGCAAAGAGGTCCTGGTTGAATACGGTTTCCGAATGCCTAGTTCATTAGACAATCGTCCACTAACTTACGCTGAATTTAACCATCACATAAATCAGGCGATTTATGTTTCAGCCACGCCGTCAGAATATGAATTATCACACAGCCCCAAACCTGCCGAGCAGATTATTCGTCCAACTGGTCTGGTAGAGCCAACAGTTGCTATTCGTCCATCAAAAGGCCAAATTGATGATTTGATTGCCGAAATTCGTGATCGAGTTTCAAATAAACAGCGGGTTTTAGTTACAACTTTGACCAAGCGCATGGCCGAAGATTTGTCGACATACTTACAAGAAATGGAAATTAAAACAGCTTACATCCACAGTGACATTGATACATTGGAGCGTGGTGATATATTAAATGATCTGCGTAATGGTGTTTACGATGTATTAGTTGGAATTAATCTGCTACGTGAGGGGTTGGATTTGCCAGAAGTTAGCCTGGTGGCAATTATTGATGCTGATAAGGAAGGATTTTTACGTAGTTCCGGTGCCTTAATTCAAACTAGTGGACGAGCAGCAAGACATGTTGGTGGCATGGTCATAATGTATGCTGATACAATTACCGATTCTATGAAAAAGGCAATTGACGAAATGAATCGACGTCGAAATATTCAATTAATCTATAACAAAAAGCACAATATAACCCCAGTCAGCATAGCCAAAGAAGTAGGCGAGGGACTTCGGGCAATTATTCCGAAAAAATCAGATGATTCACATAAATTAAATTTGAAAAAGATTCCGAGTGATGAATACCCAGGACTTATTCGTGAACTGACAGGACAAATGGAATTTGCTAGTGCGAATTTGGAATTCGAAAAAGCCGCCGAACTGCGCGATCAAATCTCCGAGATAAAATCTAAACTTTAATTCTTTGCAAGGTGACACCTTGCAAAAGTATATTGTTCATTGCCCTGTTATTCAGCTAATGCTAAACTATAACTGGAATATTATGAAAAAAACATCTACTATCTACCACCAACAACCTACCAAATTTGCCTTCACCATAGTCGAACTCCTCGTAGTCATAGTAGTCATATGAATATTAGCCGCCATCACCATAGTCTCCTACACAGGCATTTCATCTAAGACTACAGTCTCATCGTTGCAGTCTGATTTATCTAGTGCCAAGAAACAATTAAATCTATACTATATCGATAATAGTGTTTATCCCACAAGTCTTAACGCCAGTAACTGTCCAATTAACGCATCTAGTATAGTAGATACTAGATACTGTCTAAAACCAAGTCCAAATACAATTTATAGCTATGCTCCTAATAACAACCTAATACCAACTGGCTTTAGCCTAACTGCTACAAGTAATTCTACTTCTTATAAAGTGACTGACAGTACTGCTCCAACAATAGGTGATAATTCAACCTATGGCTTAGTTTTAAACCTAGATGCTGGTAACTCAGCTTCATATCCAGGTAGCGGGACTACATTGACTGATCTGAGTGGAATGGGTAATAATGGGACGCTGGTGAATGGTGTTGGCTATACGAGTGCTAACGGAGGGGCACTCTCATTTGATGGGGTTAACGATTATGTGACATTACCAGATTTATCTGTTGTAGAAGATAAGGATTTTACATATGAAGCTTGGGTAACAGCTAGCCTAGGGATTTCAACAGATATTATGGTTGCTATCGGAGAAGGGAATAGTTTAAATGCTAACACAGTTAGTTTTCTTGCTGTTGGTGTTGCCAATGGTCTCGAAAATACAATTTCCTATAGAATGCGAAGTGATGACGCTGTTAGCGATAAATCAGTTACTGCATCCCCGCCAAATATATTAAACGGTAATCCGCATTATATTGTTGCTTCAGTCAATGGCTCGACCATTTCATTGTATGCTGATGGAATCTTTTATAATAGTACTACTGTCTCAGCAGGTGCGGTAACAGTTGACAGGGCTAGAGTTGGTGCAAGACCAAGATCATCAATGCTAGAAAAATATTGGGCAAAGGATATACTAATTGCTCGTATCTATAACCGAGCTCTCACTCCCAATGAAATAACTAATAACTTCAATGCCACAAAGAGTCGCTATGGTCTTTAGGCAATAGCTGTCAAACTGCTTGCAAAAATGCATTTTGTATGATATTATTATCACATTGCATTCGATGAAATGCTAGGGCCTCTTTCAAAGACGAGCGCACCCGTGACAATACTACGCATACAGCGTATGGCGCTATCACCGAATTAATCTCTTGTTTTTTATATAAATTGCATACAAATATTTACCTACAGAAAGGCTATTTAAATATGGCATATTATCAACGCAGTGGCGGTCGCCCAAGTGGTGCTCGTACATCTAATTTTAACCGCGGACGAAGCCGTGGTTCTAGCAGAGGCCCTGCAAAAAAATATATTAACCCAAGTAAGTTTATTAACCAGGCAACATCCAAAGCCGAAGAGATTGCATACGTTTCTAAATATAAATTTACAGATTTTAAATTTGGCAACCAGTTGCAACATAATATTGATAAAAAGAACTATATCAATACTTCTTCGATCCAAGATCAGGCCATTACGCCTATCATGGAAGGTAAAGATGTTATTGGAATCGCTAATACTGGAACCGGCAAAACGGCGGCATTTTTGTTACCAATTATTGAGCACATGACTGGCGTATCACTACGACCCGCTGTTTTAATCATTGCTCCAACCCGTGAATTAGCACAGCAAATTGACGAAGAATTTCGTGCTTTTGCGATGGGGTTGAATCTATACTCTGCCCTTGTTGTTGGTGGGGTTCCAGTTGATCGACAAATCCGCGATTTGAAACGTCGCCCGCACTTTATTATTGGCACACCAGGACGTTTGAAAGATTTGATGAATCGTCGATTTATCAGACTTGATAACATTACGACATTAGTGCTAGATGAAGCTGATCGCATGTTGGACATGGGCTTTTTGCCAGATATTCGTACAATTGTCGGTGCTACGCCGTCTGAACGTCAAACGTTGTTATTCAGTGCAACAATTACTCCTGAAATTTCAGCAATTATCAATAATTTTTCGAAAAATCCTGTCACAATTTCAGTTCGAACCAGCGAAACAAATGAACATATTGAACAAGACGTCATAGAAGCCCGTGATAAATCCCACAAAATTGAGCTGTTAACTGATATGCTACGTGAATCACAAAAATATGAAAAAGTATTAGTATTTGGTGAAACAAAATTTGGTGTTCAACGCCTAAGTGATCATTTGGATAATAGTGGTATTGCATCAATTGCAATTCATGGAAATAAAAACCAATCACAACGCGCCCGAGCCTTGAAGCAATTTAAGGACGGCCGAGTACGAGTTATGGTTGCGACTGATGTTGCCGCCCGCGGACTTGATATTCCAAATGTTTCGCATGTTATAAACTTTGATACTCCGCAAACTTACGATGATTATATCCACAGGATTGGTAGAACTGGCCGAGCTGGTGCATCTGGTCACGCCCACACGTTTATTGAAGCCAAACGCTAAGTTAGTAGTTAGTAAGTAGTAGATAGTAGGTGAGCTTTACGTTATAATAGACGCATGACACAGATATCTCGTGATGATGTGCTATATCTAGCACAACTATCTAGTTTGGAACTTGATGAAACCGAAATTGACGGACTTCAAGCTGACCTTAGCAATATTTTAGGCTATGTGCAGCAGTTGAATAAACTGGATACTACTAATGTTGAACCTACATATCAAGTGACAGGGCTTAGTAGTGTTTGGCGCGACGATACAGTTATTGACTTTGGGATTAGTCGCCAAGAATTATTGGCACTATCTCCAGAAGTAGTCGATAATCAAATAAAGGTACCCAAGGTATTATAAAAATGACTATTTCGGAAATACTAAACCAGATTAAATCTACGTCGGCTAGGTTAGTAGTTGAAAATTCAATCAAACTTGCAAAAGAAAATGAATCATATCACGCGCTGCTAAATTTGACGTCCGAAAGGGCGTTAAAGCGTGCCGATGAAGTCGATAGTGGCAAAATTACTGGCAGGTTAGCAGGTGTACCATTTGTAGTCAAGGACAATTTCCTAGCATTTGGGGCTCCGACAACAGCTGCTAGCAAAATGTTAGAAAATTTTAATGCGCCATTGCAAGCAACTGCAGTCGAAAAACTTGAGGCCGAAGGTGCAATATGCATAGGTAAGGCCAACCTCGATGCTTTTGCTCATGGGGGTAGTACAGAAAATTCAGCATTTGGGCCAACTAAAAATGCAATTGACACTGACAGAGTTGCTGGTGGCAGTAGTGGTGGTTCGGCCGTGATAACAGCGCTTAATGTTGTCCCATTTGCCTTAGGCAGTGATACTGGCGGCTCTATCCGTCAACCAGCTAGTTACAATGGAGTTGTAGGTGTCAAATCTACTTACGGCGCGGTTAGTCGATATGGAGTTGTGGCTATGGCTAGTAGCACTGATGTTATCGGATCATTCGCAACTAATGTTGCTGATGCTGAACTTGTTACTGATATTATTTCTGGTCGTGATGAACGTGATATGACAACATTACCTGATTTTTTCAAGGTACAACCTAATGCCAAACCCGGCCAAAAAATTGGTCTTGTATCTGATTTCATGACAGATGGCGTGGATTCTGAAGTTCGCGAAAAAATTAATCAATACGTTGAAAAACTGCGATCAAAAGGACATGACGTTTCAGAAGTTAATTTGCCAATGGCGGAATACGCCTTGGCGATTTATTATATTATCGTTCCGGCTGAACTTAGCAGTAATTTAGCGCGCTATGATGGAATTAGATATGGGCATCGGGCTGAGGGTATAAAAACATTAGCTGAACTATATGGCAAAACACGCGACCAAGGTTTTGTCACGGAAAATAAGCGTCGAATTATGATAGGAAGTTATGTCCTATCGAGTGGTTATTTTGATGCCTATTATCTGCAAGCTCAAAAAGCTCGGACATTACTGATAAATGAGTTTGATAAATTATTTGAAAAATACGATGTGCTAATTGGTCCGACTGCTCCGACACCAGCCTTTAAATTAGGCGAAAATACTGCCGATCCGATTAAAATGTATATAAACGATATTATGACAGTCCCAACCTCACTTGCGGGCTTGCCGGCCATTAGCGTACCTGCCGGGACGAATAAGGCCGGGCTTTCTATAGGCGTACAGCTGATGGGTCCAAGGCAAAGTGAAGCGATGTTATTATCATTGGCGCGCTCTATGGAGGATAAATAATGGATCCCGCTAGACTTGTGGTATTAAACCAATGCATATTTACCAGTCAACTAAATCTATTTCACGAGAGGAGATTCTAACGGGATGGACCTGACCTTAATTTTCTTTTTTGCGATAATTATTATTATTGGTGCATTAATGCTGGGATTCATCAGCAGGTCTAAAAAAGGTTCAAAAAAAATTGATGTTGAATATTATCGTTCCAAATTGTTAGAGATTGAACATCAATTAAAGCAAGATGATGTTTCTAGTTATCACCTATCAGTTTTAAATGGTGACAAACTTGTTGACCAAGCACTAAGGTCTCGTGGTATAAAAGGCAAAACAATGGGCGAGAGGATGAAAAATTCAGTTGATAAATTTAGTGATCGTAACGGCATTTGGTCGGCGCATAAATTACGCAACAAAATAGCTCACGAATCTAATGTTAACGTCAACTACAGTGAGGCGCGCTATGCATTAGCAAATTTTAGAAAAGCATTAAAGGATTTAGGGGCAATCTAGTATGTTAAATGATGAGACCCTAGCAAAATACTATATGACAGTTGGCATGGAATGCCATGTTCAATTAGCAACTAATACTAAATTATTTAGTGGCTCTGATAATGATGAACGTAACAAATCTCCTAACAGTGTAGTCAGTCCAATTGACTACGGTCTTCCGGGCATGTTGCCAGTACTAAATCGAAAAGCTATTGATTTGGCTATTATGGCCGGTAAAGCTCTGAACAGTCCAATTGCGCATGTTAGTCGGTTTGATCGCAAGCACTATTTTTATCCCGATCTTCCAAAAGGCTACCAAACAACTCAGATGTATTATCCGATTATTGGGGCTGGTGTCATCAATATCCCTATTGAAAATGACAAATCAGTAAATGTTCGTATTCATCATGCCCATATAGAAGAGGACGCAGGAAAATTAACACATTTTGGCAACTATAGTTTAGTTGATTTGAATCGGTCTGGTACGCCATTAATTGAAATTGTTTCACAGCCTGATATTCATTCTTCTGCTCAAGCAAAAGCTTTTGCAATGGAACTGTACAATTTAATGACGTATGCTGGTGTCACACGAGGTGATTTATACCATGGCAATATGCGATTTGACGTTAATATATCGGCCGCACTAAAAGGGGCAAAAGAACTTGGCACCAGATCGGAAGTTAAAAACCTGAATTCATTTAAAAGTGTTCAGCGGGCTGCAGAATTTGAATTTCGTCGTCAAATTGAACTATTAGAACGAGGCGAAAAAGTTGTTCAGGAAACACGGGGTTGGGACGAGACAAAGCAAAAAACTATTTCTCAACGAAGCAAAGAAGACGCCCAAGATTATAGGTATATGCCAGATGCTGATATCCCGCCTGTCATTTTATCTGAGGATGAAATAGCCAAAATTCAGTCGACCGTACCGCATTTACCGCCATATTATAGGGAATCATGGAAAAACATTGGTCTTGATAGCACTGTAATAAATGCGCTAATTTCTTCACAATTAAATGCAAAATTGCTACAACGAATTTTAGTAAAGTCTGGCGAATCAGTTGCTAGGCGAGTTGGAATTTGGTTATTGATGGCTATCAATGATCAGGATGATGGCGAAGATACGACCAAGGCTAAAGGTATTTCAATAACTGATGATCAATTTATTGAATTATCGCAAATGGTTGATAAAAATGAGTTAAGTTCAACTGCTGCTAAGGAAGTTTTATTCGAAATGATGAACCGATCCGAGGATCCACGAACGATCGCCAATGAAAAAAATCTGATACAAGTCAGTGACGAAGCTCAGATTTTGGCAATTGTCGATGAAGTGCTGGCCGATAAATCATCCGAAAAGGCTGTAACAGATCTGAGAGCTGGCAACGATAAAGTAATTGGATTTTTGGTCGGACAAGTCATGAAAAAATCTGGCGGAAAAGCCAATCCTAGCCTAGTTCAAAAACTAATAAGAAAGAGAGTTCAATAAATTATGAAACAACCAACTAAAGCAATTATTTGTGCAGCCGGAATGGGGACTAGATTTTTGCCACAAACAAAGGCAATGCCCAAAGAAATGCTACCTATAATTGATAGGCCAGTTATCCAGATAATTGTCGAACAGGCGGTTCAGGCCGGTGTCACAGATGTAATTATCGTGACAGGTAGCACGAAACGAGCGATAGAAGATCATTTTGATAGAAATATTGAGTTGGAAGATAAATTGCGCAGTACTGGCAAGAGTGAAATGGCCGATCAAATCAAGCAAATTGCAGAACTAGCTAATTTTATATACATCCGTCAAAAAGGTGAAGGTTATGGCAGTGCATTGGCGGTTCTTGAGGCTCAGCATTTAATTGGTGACGATGAGCCGTTTTTTGTTTTCTTTCCGGATGATTACTTTAGGTCAGATATTCCTTGGCCAGTTCAGTTAAAGGAGGCTCATGAAAAAACTGGTAAGTCTGTTATCTCGCTGACTGAAGTCGCCAGAAAAGACGCCGATAAATACGGAATGGTCGAGGTTGGACAGCAGGTATCAGAACGACTATTTCGGTTAAAGAATTTTGTTGAAAAACCAGGAGAAAAGAATACGCCGTCCAATTTTGCCTCGGCAGGAAGTTATTTGCTGACTCCGGATATAATGGCGTTATTGGCCCAAAAGAAACTCGGTAAAACTGGTGAATATATGCTGCCGGATAGCATCATCGAACTTATGCACAGTGATGAGGTATATGGATGCTCGATTGACGGTGTTTGGCATGATACCGGTGATCACATGAAATACTTAAAGACTGTTGTTGAAGAAGCACTTGTTAGTCCTAAATTTGGAAAAGACTTTGAACAATATTTACGAGACTATTTAAAATAACAGTTTGCTAATTTAGTATAAACGGTTTAAAATAATAAAGGTTACAGGATAAATTAGTAACAATGAAAGGAAATAAAAATGAGCTCATCATCAGAACTACTAGTTATAATATTATCCATAGCTTTGGCTGTTTTTTTAGTTCTTGGGATAACATTGATTATTTATTTGATAGTCTTAACTCATCAAATTCGAAAAATAACAAATAGTGCAGAGAGGACAGTTGATAGTATTGAATCAGTTGTTTCGAAAATTTCAAAAGTTATAACGCCAATATATATGTCCGAAGTGATAAAAACATTTGTAAATAAGGTTAAAAAGAACAAGAAAGGGGATGAATAATATGTCAAAAGGTAAATTTGCAATAGGAGCACTGCTAGGAGCAGCAGTGGGTGTCGTTGCAGGGGTTCTAACAGCACCGAAAAGTGGCAAAGAAACTCGAGCAGAGCTTAAAGTAAAAGCCGAAAAAGCCAAAGCCGAGGCAGCTAAAACAGCTGAATGTGCAGCCAACAAGGCGGCTGAATTATCAAAAGATGCAAAATTAAAGGCCCAACATTATGCTGAAAAGGCAAAGTCTGATGTGGTTGATCTAAAAAGTCGCTCCGAACGAGCAGTTGAGGGTGCAAAAAAAGGTTTTTTTGATAAAAAATAAAATGTTTCATTAGATTATCTATATGATAAAAAAAATTAAAAAAAACATAGATGATGGCAACGAAAGAGGTGCTCGTCATCAGCTAATAGAGGAATTATTTAACGATTTTCACAGCAATCGGCGTCAAGTCTATTGGATGAATTTTACGCGTGGATTGTTTTTTGGATTCGGCACTTTGTTAGGTGGCACTGTATTAGTAGCTTTTTTGATTTGGATATTAGGTCAATTTGATAGCCTACCGTTTATTGGTGAGTATATTCGAAATATAATAAGTACTATGAAATAAATCTAGTATAAGTTGTTTTTACTACAGACAAACTAGGTCTTAATTAGGTATACTTGATGTACACATGGGGGTTAAATTACAATCATCAGATTATGTCCATTTGCATAATCATACACACCATAGCTTGCTCGATGGTCTAACAAAGATACCCGATTTGATTAATCGAACAAAAGAGCTGCGGATGGAGGCTGTGGCAATCACAGACCACGGTACTATGTCTGGCAGTATTGAATTTTACAAGGCCGCAATAGACGCTGGCATAAAGCCAATTTTGGGTTTTGAAGCCTATGTAGCTTCACGCTCAAGGCACGATCGCGATCCCAGTAAGGATAAGACAAGATTTCATATAACTTTGCTGGCTATGAATAATCAAGGCTATCAAAACTTGATGCAGCTATCTACACTGGCCCACCTAGAAGGAACATATTATAAGCCTCGTGTTGATCATGAGCTTCTAGAAAAATATGGTGAAGGTTTGATAGTTCTATCTGGTTGTGCGGGTAGTGAGGTAAGTATGAGCCTTAGAGGTGACAATTATCAGGCTGCTAAAGATATAGCACTTTGGTATAAATCTGTTTTTGGTGATCGATATTATTTAGAAATGCAAAACCATGACTGGGATCAGCAAATCAAAATAAATAAATATTTACAAAAACTTTCCAAAGATATTGATGTTCCATTAGTGATTAGCAATGATGGGCACTATCTGGTGCATGATGACAAAGATGCCCACGAAATTTTATTATGTGTTGGCACTGGCGCTTTTCTATCTGATAAAGATCGTATGAGTTTTAGACAATTTGATTTGCATGTGACTGATCCGCAAGAAATTATTGCCAAGTGGGGTAAAGATAATTCAGAAGCGATATTAAATACAAAAAAAGTTTCTGATCGATGTAATGTAAAACTCGAGCTTGGCAGAATTTTGATACCAACTTTCCCAACACCTGTTGGAGAAAGTGAAAAATCTTATTTGGACGAATTAGTTTATCGAGGCTTGGCCTGGCGTTATGGTGGTAAAAAACGTGATGAAACAGCAAACTTAAGTGTCGATAAAGCCAAAAAACTTATTCCAGAAAATGTATTGCAACGGGCAGACTATGAATTAGGAGTTGTTGATAGAATGGCGTTTAACGGCTATTTTTTGATTGTTGCCGACTATATAAATTGGGGCAAAGACCAAGGTATTATTTTTGGACCTGGACGTGGTAGCGGTGCCGGCTCAATATTGGCGTATGCCTTGAGGATCACTGAAATTGATCCCCTAAAGTATAATTTACTTTTTGAACGATTTTTGAACCCAGATCGTATTAGTATGCCAGATTTTGATATAGATATACAGGATACTCGTCGTGATGAGGTTATCGCATATTGCAGCGAAAAATATGGTTCAGGTCGTGTTGCCAACATTGTCACCTTTGGCAGGATGGCAGCTAGGGCTGCTGTTCGGGATGTGGCCAGAGTTTTGCAAGTTCCATATGCTGATGCCGATCGACTTTCAAAAATGATTCCACCACCGGTTCAGGGAAAACATATCTCACTTGGTGTGAGCGTGGTTAAAGACTCTGACCTGAAGCATGAGTATGAGACTAACCCAGTTGCTAAACAAGTTTTTGATTATGCTATTAGACTAGAGGGAACGATTCGATCACATGGCGTGCATGCTGCTGGGGTTGTCATTGCTCCAGATGATATTGTTAATTTTGTACCACTGGAAATAGCCCAAAAAGGAGTTGTTACAACGCAATATCCAATGGGGCCGGTTGAGGATTTAGGCCTTCTTAAAATCGATTTTTTGGGTTTATCTAACCTCACCACAATAAATAATGCTCTTCGAATTGTAAAAAAAGTCTATAAAGTCGAGGTAGATTTAGATAATTTGCCCCTAGATGATAAAGAAACCTACGAACTTTTACAAAGAGGGGATAGCACTGGGGTATTCCAGCTTGAATCAGCTGGTATGAAACGATATTTACGAGATCTAAAGCCGACAAAATTTGATGATATCATCGCAATGGTAGCGTTGTATCGTCCAGGACCAATGCAATTTATTGACAGTTTTATTAAACGAAAACATGGTAAAGAAAAAATATCATATTTGCACCCAAAGTTCGAAAATGCCCTAGAACAAACTTATGGGATATTGGTTTACCAAGAACAGTTTATGCAAATTTCCAAAGATTTTGCAGGTTTTACAGGTGGACAATCTGATACATTAAGAAAAGCAGTTGGAAAAAAGAAAATAGATTTGATGCGCAAGATGCGCACAGAATTTATTGATGGTGCGGTAAAATATAGCGACGCCGATCCTAAATTAGCTGAAAAGTTCTGGACACAGTTAGAAGAGTTCGCAAACTATTGTTTTAACAAATCTCATGCCGCTTGCTACGGATTAATTTCCTATTGGACAGCGTACATAAAGGCGCATTATCCTGATGCATTTATGGCGGCACTTATGACAAGCGATCAAAATGATATTGATAGGCTGGCGATTGAAATTAACGAGTGCAAACATATGGGCATAACTGTTCTGCCGCCAGATGTTAATGAAGGTTTTGTTGAATTTGCAATTGTTCCAGGGAAAAAAGAAATTCGTTTTGGAATGGCAGCAGTAAAAGGTGTAGGAGTCGGTGCAGTTGAGGAAATTTTGCGAGCAAGAGACATGGACGGAAAATTTACTAGTGTCGAAGATTTTGCAAAGCGTGTTGCAGTCGGTCGATTTAATAAAAAAGCTTGGGAATCATTAATAAAATCAGGTGGATTCGATAGTCTGGGCGATCGTTCGGACATATTATTTAATCTAGAGACTATTCAAGCTTTTGCAGGAAAATTACAAAAGGAAGCACTAAGTGGGCAAACTGATTTATTCGGTGGTTTAGGTGATGTATCGGGTATACAGCCTACAATGACAATGTCACATTCGCCCATTAAATATTCCGACAGAGAGCGTCTAGCCTGGGAAAGAGAACTTATGGGGTTGTATATAAGCGCTCATCCTTTAGATAATTATGATGTCTATTTTGAAGAGCAAACAGTGCCACTGACGCAAATAACTTCAAAATATGACGGGAAAAAAGTGACAATTGGTGGCCTAATTTCAACAGTCCGCACTATCGTAACAAAGAATGGTGCAAAAATGGCTTTTGTTGGTATAGAAGACAAAACAGGTGAAGCAGAAATAGTAGTATTTCCTAATTTGTACGAACAAATTGGATCAGAATTAGTTCAAGATGCAGTGATTAGGGCGACTGGAAAAATTAATGCCCGCAATCGTGATGGCAATCTAAACGACGAAGCAAAAATAATTGCCGATGAAATAGAATTTATTTCCGAACAAGAACTACATGACTATAAATCAATTGGTAAAAAGATGGCTAAACCACAGTTAATTGATAAAGTCCAAACATCTAAGATCGAGGTAAAAAAAGAGATTATAGCTGATAATTCCAAGAAGTTATATGTACATATTAAGGACCCCGATGACCATGACTCACTGATTCTGCTAAAAAAAGTCTGTAGCGACTATATTGGAACGACAGATATCGTATTAGTTCTAGGGGATGAAAAAAAATCTGCTATAAAATTGCCTTTTAAAGTTGAAGCTAGTGATAGACTTGTTACAGAATTAACAAAAATACTTGGCAAAGACAATATTGTCCTCAAATAGCTAAACTATACAGGGCGATTCCAGTCGCAACACTGACATTGAATGATTCTTTCTTGCCACTCATAGGAATTTCTAGTAAAATGTCACATTTATCGCGCAACTGTTGAGTCAAACCATTAATTTCTTCGCCTAATAATAGTGCGATTTTTTTGTTAGCTTTATATTTGTTTATCGGGATACTTCTGCTATCTTGTTCAAGTCCAACGATAGTATAGCCATTCTTTTTTAAAGAATCAAAATTCGCTTCATTTTGATACTCAAAATCAATCATATTTTCAGCGTCAAGTGCCGTTTTATGGATTTGTTTTGTCAATTTCTCTATCAGATGAGGTAATCGTGGATCGTTTTTTAATTTCGGATATGGACTATAGCCACTAATAATTATCTTTGATACGCCAAAACCTTCACAAGTTCTAAAAATTGATCCAATATTATGAGTTGAACGAATATTATGGGCAATTACAATAATCTTTGGCATTATCGTAATTGTAGCATTATTTATCCGTATATTCTATTTGTTTGCTATAATGTGACTATGAGAAAAACCGCTCGTGGTTACACTATTGTAGAACTATTAATTGTGATTTTGGTTATCTGTATTTTAGCAGTAATTTTTTTTATGTCTTATTATGGGATTCAGGCATCATCTCGTAATAGCCAACGGCAGTCAAGGATAGCTGTTATCGCTACAAATATGGAAAAATATTATGACCAAAATGGTGAATACCCAATTTGTGCCAATTTAATAGATCCAAATAGTATTGATGCTGTTGTGACGTATACTCTTAAGGGAATGGATCCGAATGTATTAACTACGCCAAATGATGTTAAGGGTAGTAATTCACTTAAATGTGATGATATGACTAGTGGCCCGGGACCAGATGTATTCTCATTTGTAGCTAATGGCAATAAATGGAGATTAAAATACAGAGAAGAAGGTAGCGGGAATATTATTTCAGTTGATCTGAAGCGCGATATAACTACTGCATCGAGGAAATTTACTTTGACCATTAATACTACCGAGGGAGGAACGGTTAATGATGGTGGTATATATGACGAAGGTACGGTACGGACAATTTTAGCAATTAATAAAACCAATTATATTTTCAAAAACTGGACTGGTTACGGTTGTGATGGAGATGCCAGCCATGAGGTAACCATTACTGGGGATATGACATGTACGGCTCACTTTACGCTAATATCTATTGCAGCGCCAACTGCACCTGTCGTTATAGCTTCAACGCCTAGCGACAAGACTAATTGGTCATGGACGGTTAGTAGCTCTTGTCCAGACGACGCAGTCTTCAGCTATCAATATCGGTACATCATAGATTATAGTGGTGGCTATACGTCTAATTGGTATAGTACCAATAATGTATCGACAGTACTCACAACTTCTCCTGAGGGTTATGAGTATAATATAGAGGTTCAAGCTAGGTGCTCAAGTATTTATTACGTCAGTGATTGGAGCATATCAGGAACAAAAAATTATATTCGTCCAGTTCAAAATCCCGGACCAATTAGTTTTGATATATCTAGATATTCAATAGATACCGCACAAATTACAGCAACTTCGTCATGTACAAATGGGGCATATGTTTGGTCAAGGTCGGATATGGCAATTCAGTATCCATATGTGTGGTTTGATACTTTGCAGGACGGATTCTGGGCTGATTCACATAATGGAGTTTGGAAGGATGATAATTGGGGGCACACCGATCCTGCTACGATTCGTGCAAGATCACTTTCAGGCAGCTTATTAACTCCATCATCGTTTCGTATGGCGACCGAAATTAGATGTCAGAACGCTGATACTGGCAGATATAGCGAATCGACAGGTCGTCAAGAAAGTTCATGGCTGACATTACATTAATGGGGGTAATATATGATTGAGATTGTAGTGAGAAAAATAAAATTAATGAAAATATTACGCACATTAATATTATTTGTATTTTTTGTAATTATTGTTGCCGACACAATTATGATATTAAAATTGACCTACGATAAAGATGACCAAATTGTTCAAGATACTGCAAAAATAAAAGATAAAAAAAATATATCTCAAACCAAAACTGAGGCTGATTCGATAAAATCTCAAGCTGTTCAGGCGGTAAAAAATAACGATGACGAAAAAGCTAACACGTTGCTAAAACAAGCTCAGGCAAAGTACAAAACCATAAATGATAATGAGGGCGTTGCTGATACTGACTCCCAGCTATATCTATTAAATAATCACACTGATCCAAAAACTAAAGATATAATAACTATTAGCGCAGGTCAGTAGTCATATCATTAATCTTTGTAATCTCTAAAACGCTAATGTTTTCTGTTATAATATAAACCGATGGATGAAGATAAAGCACAGATAGCTCACCGAGACCAGGATGAACAAGCAACTTCGCAACGTGCTGCTATTTTGGGTGTTTCATATCTGGATACACGTCCAATCGAAGACACACTTCCTCTAGTAAATGAGGTTATTGAAATATCGACTATGCACAAAGATCGTATTGTGCCAATAATTGGTGGCAATGAAAGCTTGACCTGGCAATTTGGAATCACGACACAAACCCCTGAGTCATTTATCAAGGAACTCACCAAGCAATATAATGATGTCGGCCATAATATCCAATTCTTTTTAATCAGTAATTCTGGTTATAGAAAACTGATGGACCGTTACGACCCAGCTGTCGAAGTTGTTTATGATGATATTCAAATAGCCAAAGAAGGCGACAGTGATACAATCAAACAAGTCAGCAAGACTCTAGACTCAGTTGGAAGCGACAAGATTTTCGATTATTTGATTGATCAAGCTGATTTATTAACAGCTAGCGACATACACATCGAAAATCAACGAACTCATATTCGTATTCGCATGCGCGTTGATGGTGTTTTGCATCCTGTCGCAGATTTAGAGAATGATCGTTATCGAGAAATAATTAGCTCTTTGGCCTCTAGGGCGAACATTTCAACCGCTTCGACCGAACCTCAGTCAGGTCATATGCAAAAAGAAATAACTCGTGATGGTAAAACTCATCTTTTAAATATTCGTATTGAAACAGTACCAACAATGTATGGTCAGGACGCAGTACTTCGTCTATTTAATTTTGATGAGTCAATGCTGAACCTAGATAGGCTTAACATCGGCAAAACAGAACGTGCCGAGATTGATGAAGTCATAAGTCATCCAAGGGGCATGGTATTGATGGTAGGTCCAACCGGCAGCGGCAAATCAACGACTTTATATAGCATTATTAATGCCTTAAATACCACTAGCCGCAAGATAATTACTCTAGAAGACCCAATCGAATATGGAATATCGGGCATATCTCAGATACCAATAAACACCATGGAGGGCCATAGTTTTGCCGATGGGCTTCGCGCAGTCTTACGACTGGATCCTGATGTAGTAATGGTTGGTGAAATTCGTGATGCCGATACGGCCAAAACTGCGATACAGGCATCTATTACAGGCCACTTAGTGTTATCAAGCTTTCATGCAAATTCAACTTCAGCAGCATTTAGTCGCATGATTGATATGATTGGCGTCAATCCAATATTCAGTTCTTCGATTCGATTATTAATAGCCCAAAGGTTAGTTCGTCGCCTAGATGACAGCACAAAACAAGAGTATGAACCAGATGAAGCCACAAAGAAGTGGGTCCAAAACGTGCTAAAAGATTTGCCACCTCATATAGAAAAACCAGATCTAAATACATTCAAATTATGGCGCCCTGTGTCTAGTGAGGCCTCGCCATTTGGTTTTATTGGCAGAATCGTGATCATGGAACAAATGGTCGTGAATGAAGCTATACAAAGATTCTTACGAGGCGATGAATCAGATGTCCACACTGAAATTATTGAATCGGTCGCCAGAAAAGCCGGTATGATCACATTGCTCGAGCGTGGAGTTCTAGCTGCACTTCGTGGTGAAACGACATTAGACGAAATAAACCGGGCTATTTAACAGTTCTACCTCTTTTACGAATCGAATAAATATGATATAGTCAATAATTGATTAAATTTATAAAAGTTAAAGTGAGTAGAAAATGAGTCCCGTTAGAATAAAATTAGAAAATTATCGAAATCATACTATTATTAACCCAATATCTAGGAAGGGATTCTAACGGGATGAGTTTTGAACTGATCAAAAAGGTTAATGAGGCCCAAAAAAAATCAAATGTCGTTGATGTTCGCAGTGGCGATACTGTTCGCGTCCATCAAAAAATTAAAGAAGGTGCCAAAGAGCGTATTCAAATCTTTGAAGGTGTCATTGTTCGAACAGATCGCAAAAATTCACATACCTCACGTATTACGGTTCGTAAAATTGCCAGTGGTGTAGGTGTTGAAAAGGGCTTTTTTATCCACAGTCCTCTTGTTGAAAAAATTGAAGTTGTTCGACGTGCCAAAGTTCGTCGGAATTACCTAAGTTATTTGCGTGAACGTAGTGGTAAAAGTGCCAGACTTAAAAACCAGAACTTTGATCGTGAAGGCGTCAATGACGTCAGAGATTTAGAGGCCGAGGCAGAAGAAGTTCGCTTAAAAGAGCAAGCAAAAGTTGATGCCGCCGCCCGAGCCGAGGAAAAAGCCAAGGAAGAGGCCAAACTCACCGCCCTTCAGGCCGAAGTTGAAGCCCGTCACACTGAGAGCTAGTAGCTAGTACTTCGTATATAGTAGGTGGTAGATTATTTTGATATCTTTTTAGCGTATACTATTTACCAACTACTAATTACCATCTACTATTAGTATATGATTCTTGGTATTGATGAAGTTGGTCGTGGGTCTTGGGCAGGACCACTGGTTGTTGGGGCGGTCGTACTTGGTGGTGCAAAAATTGATGGTCTTACCGACAGCAAAAAATTGTCTAAAAAACGACGTGAAAGTATGGATCTAGAAATCCGCGAAAAAGCTAAGGCAATAGGGCTAGGCTGGGTCGATGCTGAAAAAATTGACGCCATTGGACTTTCCGAGGCATTAAAAATCGCAACCATTCAGGCTGTCAAACAAATTGCAGTGCCCTATCACGAAATAATAATTGACGGTACGGTAAATTTCTTAGTAGGGACAAATAAAGAAAAATATGTGACAAATATGAAAAAAGCTGATCTGTTGGTACCCAGTGTCTCGGCCGCATCGATTATTGCCAAAGTTGCGCGCGATAAATATATGACAGATCAAGACAAAATTTATAAAGGTTATAATTTTAAAAGTCATGTTGGATATGGCACAGCGGCACATAATGAGGCTATTAAAAAATTTGGTATTACGAAACTTCATCGATTGTCATTTATGCCACTTAAAAAATATGCAAAAACAAAAACAACAAAAGCAAACCAGATAAATGATGTCACAACCAAGCAAATAGGTGACAATGCCGAAGACGTAGCGGCTGAATATTTATCAAATCATGGTCATGATATTATTGATCGAAATTGGAAAACAAAATATTGTGAAATTGATATTGTATCAAAACACAATGAAACAATTTACTTTACGGAAGTAAAATATCGCAAAAAATCAGATCAAGGTGGTGGAATAGCTGCGATAACTTCAAAGAAATTACGTCAAATGAAATTTGCAGCTAAATTTTATGCACTGTCAAATGAGATTAATGATACAAATTTACGTCTAGCGGTAATTGTTTTGGATGATCAGCCGCCAGTCGTCACTAGTTTCCTAAAGGTCTAGCAATTTTTTTCGTACAGCCGGACCGTCTCGATTGATCAAATTTACTCGATCCTGTATTTCATTTATTCCCATATCAATTACGCGCGTTAGCGCAGGGTCTGACCGTAATTTGCCAAAAAATTCACGAAATTCATCCAATTGCACCTGTTTCGATAATGCCATAGCGACATATCGTGGATATTCATCGTAGCTTTTATCACCGGCGAATGTCGAATTGATCCAGCCCCAATTGTCCCGTAGCCATTTCCATGTCTGGTTCTTTGCATATTTATTTCGAATCAAGTATGCGATCCATCTGGAGGTATCTTGGGTTCGAATAGTTGCGGTGTCTTTTATAGTATTTAACAAATGTTCAATAACATTTGGGTCTCTACTGGCAGTCAAACCAACATTAATGTCTTGCTTTAATTCGCCAGAATTTGTTGTTTTATATTTTTCTAATAACTCATCAGTAATTTTACTATTTGAATTGTGCCGGACTTTCGTAGAAATAATTATGGCGCGCAATTCTGGATTAATATTATCAATTGGCGTTGAGTCGTAAAGATTAAGCGCATGATCAACAACCACCTTGTCTTCGGAATACAGCATCAATCCAATAATCGTACTTCTAAGTTTTGTATCGGTTTCTGGCTCGTTTATTTTTTTGTCCCATCCAAGTCGAGCAAATTGTTTGCCAGCCAAAAATTTTGTTAACGAACGGAGTTTGAGCTCAGCAGTCACATCATCATCAACAAACTTTTTCATTTCAGCTATGGTCATGCTGATAATATCCCACACAGATTCTGTTGTTTCATTTTCAAATGCTTTAATTAAAGTGATAAGTCCAGCGGTTGAAATAACCCCGGAGTTGGCCAGAATAGACTGTTCATTTAACAATTGAAGTCTGTCGATTGGACGCAAATCACCTGACTTGACCATGCCTATCAGATCACCAAGTAATTTATTATCATAATGGGTTATAAAGTGGGCATCACTGCCGATGTTAAATCGCAAAGGTCCTGATTCACGAACAGCAATTGGTACAGATTTTGCATCGAATATTTCTGGCATTTCAGAATAATTTGAGTTTAAAGTAATTGGCCACAGGTAATCAGAAGGTTCTCCGTTCAGGCTAGTTAATCGGTTTTGTGATAAAGTTAATTGGTTGTTCACCCTGGAAGCATGTAGAACTGGGAATCCAGGCTGTTTGATCCATTTATTCATAAATATAGCGATGTTTTTGCCACTGACTCTACCTAGAATTTCCCATAAATCATTTGCCTCTGTGTTTTTATAAGCATAAGTTTTAAAATATTCTTTTAGGCCATTTTGAAATGCTTTTTCGCCAACGTAATGCTGCAACATTTTTAGCAACCGTGCGCCCTTGGCGTAGACGATTGCGCCGTCAAATAATGTTGTTATTTCGTCTGGATGGTTGACGTCGGTTTGAACAGATTGTACGCCAGCCAGGCTATCACGACGAAGTGCAACAACGCTTTCGTAGGACGCGAAATCAAGCCAGACGTTCCAATCGGGTTCGATGGCATTAATCGCAGAATATTCGACTAACGATGCAAAACTTTCATTTAACCATAGATCATTCCACCACTTCATTGTGACTAGATTTCCGAACCACTGATGGCTTAATTCGTGGGCAATAACAGTTGCTATATATCGTTTGCTGGCTATTGAAGTGTCTTTTGGATCGGCTAGTAAAGCAATCTCGCGGTATGTAATTAGCCCCCAATTTTCCATAGCGCCAGATCCAAAATCGGGCAGGGCAACATGATCGCATTTCGACAATGGATAAGGTGTATCGAAATATTTTTCGTAAAAATCGCTGGAACGAACAGCAATATCAAGCGCAAAATCTAGACTTTTTTCAGATTGTGTAGGAGTAGCCCAAACATTGACTTCAATACCACTTTTTGTATGGGCTGTCTTTTTATGGAGTTCGCCAATAACCCATGCCAATAGGTATGTACTCATAATCGGAGTGGTTTTGAATGTCGTAACCAGCAAATCATTTTCAATGCCTTGTTTTTTTATTGGCATATTGCCAAGCACAGTCACATCAGTTTCAGTCGAAAGCGTAACCTTAAATGATGCCTTTGCTTCAGGTTCATCAATACATGGAAAAACTTCGCGAGCATGATGACTTTCAAACTGAGTTGCCAGAAGCTCTTTTTTGATACCATCATGTTCATAAAAACATGGATACATTCCATGCATAGAGTTAACTATTTTACCACTGTAGTCGATGACTATTATGTGTTCACCAATTTTCAAATCTGCCTGAGAAATAATTAGCGAATCATTATCGCCGAATGCATATTCAGCCCTTTTGCCATCAATGATAATAGATTTAATTTCTAATTCCTTGCTATGCAAAATAATTTCATTAAAACCAGGTTGAAGTGAGCCTTCAATCGTTAAAAGTCCGCTAAAACAACGATCTGTTCGATTAATCGTAAGTGACAACTGATAACTTATTGGAACAAAATTATTTATTAGTCTGGGTACAATTTGCATACAGTCCATTGTAGCATTAGATTATGTGTGCATAATAGGAATATATGGTCGATGTACATCAAAAAAGACGAATCATTATTGTTTTATTGGCTCTAGTCCTATTCGCTATTGTAATATTAATAAATACTCCAATCAATTTTGCAACCAAAGAATCAGTCAGTTCTAACACTGAAAAAATTATATCCAGCCCAGCAATTGACGCTTTAAATAAACTTGCGATTAAAGGTAGGGCTTCAAAAACAGATTATGCCAGAGAACAATTTGGAGCAAATTGGGTTGTCAGTGGTGGTTGCGACACGCGAAATATTATATTAAATAGAGATCTAAAAAGCGCAGTTGTTGATGAAAAATGTGATGTTATAAGCGGAGAGCTAAATGATCCCTACACAGGGAAAACAATTCAGTTTAAAAGAGGTAGTGATACAAGTGGGGCTGTTCAAATTGACCACGTTGTAGCATTATCTGATGCCTGGCAAAAAGGGGCTCAGCAATTTACATCAGAAAAACGAATTCAGTTGGCTAATGATCCGTTAGAATTGCTGGCGGTCAGTGGGCCAGCCAACCTCCAAAAAAGTGATGGCGATGCAGCAACCTGGCTTCCGTCAAATAAATCATTTCGATGTCCCTATGTTGCCAGACAAATTGCTGTCAAGCAAAAATATAGTCTGTGGGTTACAACAGCCGAACATGATGCAATTAAGTCGATATTGGATAATTGTCCAAACCAATTATTGCCAAATCCGTAAAACTAAAGTATAATTGATTACAGTTCATTGCATATCGTCGGCCGGCAGGTCGACTTTTTTAATAGACAACGATAAATCAAGTTATTAATTTGTAAAATGTATAAAGATAAAGGAGAAAAAAAATGGAAGAAATTAATGTTAAACAACTTGTACTGGCGGTACATACTATTGCCGAAGAAAAAAATTTACCAGAAGAAATGGTGTTATCTGTTATCGAGCAGGCAATTGCGGCTGCATGGCGTCGTGACAATGGCGAACGTGACCAAGAAGTTCGCTGTGAGCTTAACATAAATGATGGGACAGCAAGTGTTTTTGTTTCGCGAGAAGTCGTAATAGAAGTTGGCTCAGACTCAGTCGAAATTAGTTTGGCTGATGCAAAAAAACATAAAAAAGACGTTAAAATTGGCGATACAGTCGAAGAAAAATTTGAAGTTACGTCATTTGGACGAGTGGCTGCCCAGACTGCTAAACAGGTTGTTTTGCAACGTTTGCGTGAAGCAGAGCGTGAAGTAGTGCTAGAAGAGTTTGAGGACAAAATTGGCACAGTTGTGAAT
>CAIPOF010000017.1 GCA_903866605.1 uncultured bacterium
CTACCCATCTGTTCCAGGTGACGGTAATGTAGTGCCACTGTTTAGGCCAAATGGGGATTTGAGTTTCGTAAGGCTAAATTACTTCACAGGTAATGTCCAGGTTGTTACATATGCGTTCAATGGATATTTTCAAAATCTATCTGACAATATAGTCACTAACTACCCAGCTCTTAACGATCCAAAAAACGTTAAGGTATTATATGGAAAATGAAAAAGCTATTAATTTTAATTCCGAAATCATATTTCTGAATTAATTTCTTTAGATATTAAAAAATCTTAATTGGCTATTTTTTCAATAATCTTATACTAGTTAGAGATATATTAAATGGTTGAGACGAGGGATTTATACCGGATGCCTGTGAAAAACGGAAGGCCTCTACTTGATCTTTGTTAATTTGTTTATTTTCAAGAAGCGAGACAATACTATCCCAACTCGACGGTAGAGCTGTCAATAATATACCCTGTTTTGTATTTGACGGAATAAATCTATAATTTCGAGTAGAGCCGTCCTTCCATTTTATCTCAATATAATACTGTCCGCCTCTGACAATTAATTCTTGGGCATCAGTATTTAGACTCTTAGATATTTCAAAACTTGCAAATGTCAACGTATCACTTTTCGTTTGGGGCATTTTTAACCAGATATCCCATTTCGCTACAGTATTTTGCTTTTGGATTATCTCGAGTTTATCAGGTTCTAATTTTCTTTTCAGAAGCATAAAACCTTGTGAGCTTTCTATAACATCATAGTTAGTAAGAAAGGTACGAAACGTTTTTGGTTCATCCCAAAAAATACTACGTGCATCGATACTTCTATCTGAAGTATTGTGCCAAATAATATATTTTGATGAATCATTAGAACTAAAAAACGAGGAATTCTGATTGTCAAAATAAGGATCGTACGATTCAAATGAAAACGGTGACGGACGTGGCTTCCACTTTAAATCGTTTGACGCTACTATTACAGCTTCCCATGGAAAAATATCTACACTCGATTTGCCAATCTTCTGTCGCATTGTTTGCGGTAACGCTGCTCCACTTGTCCGTAAGGCACTTTCTGTTGTCCATGTTGCTCTCTGTTTGTTTATTTTAAAAAAGTTTATGAAACTTCCATCAATAACATTTTTTATTGGAGAACTGACAAAACTTGAATATCCATTAGGACCACTGAAAGGTAAGTTATTAGCCCATACAGATGCACTAGCAAGCACAACAACAATTAGTCCAACGAAAGCGTTTCGTGCACGACTGTATTTCAGTGATAAAGACAGGAACAGCATTAGAACAAGCGGAAAAACTACAGGTAATATTGCCTCAAGGTGCATATCCTGACGCACAACTGCATAGCGCCAAATAAGTGCTAGTATCGGTATAATGAATACGTATTTCAAAGCTTGTCTACGAACTAGAAATATAGGCCATGCAAATATAATAATAATTGATATAAACACAAGAAAAGTAGCAATCTGAGTATGTGGTTCATATAACGACATTGCTGAAGAAAAACCCGCGCTCATTATTAGTGCTGATTTCATATACAGAAACAAGCTATGCGTATGAGTGACTATACCCAATAATACAATAAAAGCTATCGATGTAAAAGATACGATTCCGAGTTGCTGTATTTTTTCACGTTTACTCATAACTGGAGCAAAACAAATAAGTAGTAGTAGGGTTGCAAGCGTACCGAACCCAAGTGTAAACTTCGAGAACAAAAATATTGATGCTGCTAGGCTCATTGCAATACCCAACAATAGTCGACGTCGGTTTGACAACTTTAGATAAATAAAACACCAAATAAGAAATACTGAGAAATAATTCCATTCAATCATATTCCCCCCATTCGTCATCGATAGGGTATAAATAATAGCCAATACAATCAACCAGTGTTTTTTATTTTGTGGGTAATAATATTTTACAAATAAATACGAGCCGTAACCTAGCAAAAATGCATACACTAACATCCAAGCACTCACTTTATATATATTTGATGGCAAAAAGTTTGATACAAGAAACCCTAGGGGGCCGTAGGTCGATATGAAATCGGTTCCAAACGATAAATGGTTTGCCGCCGCTTGATTTACTCCATAGTTGAATGAAGGGTCAATAAGACCGTACGCAAGGCTAAATAGTCTTGGCCGAAGAGTAAATAACATAGCTATTAAACATAACAATAATGGCCACCAAATATTATTTGCTAGACTTAGGTATTTTTTTGTTTTTCTGGTCATTATTTGCATTATATGTTAGTTATTCCTAAAAAAATAGTCACGGAGCATACCTATATTTCTCATCTAAACTGTCTGCAACTAATCGAACTGCGTTAGATTCTACCGCATACATACTCTTCTTACTAACCCTAACTGCAACGCCAAACATCCTTTCAATTGCATGTGCAGTTGTGCCATCAATCTGGCCATGTTCTGACTGGAAATCATCAGGTATTAAATCTAGATCCAAAATAGGAGCAAGTGCATCCAATCTTGCCCAAAACATAGTCCCTCCGAAATATGGATACTTTTCCGGATTACTTATCACTTTTTTTGAGCTCTTTTCGTTAAATGCGCGCTCTAGCAAATCTGCTAATATAAGTTTGTTGCCTCCCATGTGTCTTTTCAAGGAAACAACATGGCTACTTGGACCTATCAGGCCGGTCTTGTCATTTTTAAGTAAAGCAATTATCTGATTTAACGTATCTTCGTTAGGAAGCAACTCATTAATAACGTCACTAAACCAACTGGACCCATCTTTACGGTGTTTGGATTTTTTGCTATGTAATTTTAGTATGTATTCATAACCCGCAGCTCTTAAGCGCCTAGCTACATACAAAAACGGTAAGACATCACGCCCACGATTGGGTAAAACAAAGGTGTGAACTTTAACTTTTTTATTATTTAATTTTAGTTCAAAACCTGCATCTCGTGCGTTTAGCGTTAAAAACAGATCGAATGGCTCATTAATATTTACGAGTTTTGCCTTTATCTCATCCCAAAGGTCGGTGTAGTATAAGTGAACGACAACTGCAAGTTTCGTAGTTTTATCTTTACTTAGACCATACGCAGGAAAATTAATTAAATTATTTTTATTTTGACTATATTTCGCCAAGACCTCGGCTGTCCTATTCAGCACTGAGTGTCCCAAATGCAAAGATGGCTCGAGGATTGCACCCTCCGCCCATTCATTCCAAGCATTAATAAATATAAGGGGAGCATCCTTTTTTGCAACCTCCAGTGAAACAACACGGTCAAGCCATTTCGCATAAAGATCAGGGCTTGAATTCTGATAGACAAAACCTTTCCCCTTTTTCCGCGCATCATTATCCCATGAAGGAGTAACACA
Source organism: uncultured bacterium (assembly GCA_903866605.1). Classification (GTDB taxonomy): domain Bacteria; phylum Patescibacteriota; class Saccharimonadia; order Saccharimonadales; family Saccharimonadaceae; genus UBA1547. The sequence goes on from CAIPOF010000017.1 coordinate 3,340, forward strand.
ATGGTAAATAGGGAATTTATATACGTCTGTCAATTTCGTGTTTAATGCAATAGACCTGTAATCAGCCACAACACCACTAAAGTTTATATCGAGTAGTTTTTGGTGAATATCTATATATGGGAATTGATTATTCTTGAATAAATGATTCTTAAAGAAAGCACTATGCGGGGCAAAGTCCAACGCGGCATCAAAACCGTATTCGCGCGGGTCTTGGTCGTCAAAACTAAGGAACGTGACAAGTTGTAGTTCGAGATTATGTTTTTTACGAAAATAATCTCTCCAAACTTTTACGTATTTTTTTGGATTCTTGAGTTCCGATGCTCTGTATACCATCAGAACTGGCTTGCCGTCTTCTGTTATATAACGACTATCCAGTAAAATATGCTCAACATCTTTAATAAAATTTAATGGGTCGTCTTCGAGGTATTCTTGAGCAATAATCACCTCGTTATCGCGGCCATCCCATCTTTTCGTCCAGTTTTCATTTGCCCAGCATATTGTAAAGTTAAAATCCCATTCTTTATGTCTAGTGACTGATTCTATTGGACCATCCATTAATTTCTTTCCGCTAAACCAATAATAGTAAAAACAAAAACCATAGACACCATATTTTTTTGCAAGATTTATTTGTTCGAGAATATTTACCTCGAGCCGTAAGTCATAGTAACCAAGATCCTTTGGCAGGATTGGTTGTTGGTGCCCTATAAACCGCGGTTGCCCTGTCGTTACATTAGTCCAATCAGTGAAGCCCTTTCCCCATGCTTTATCGTTTTCTTCAAAAGGGTGAAATTGTGGTAAATAAAGAGCTACTAGCCGTGTGTCGTTTTTATGAGGATTATAATTCGACTTTAGCTCATCCTCATAGTAAAATTTTTGTCTGTTTTCTAATAGGTTTGAGTGTTCTGGGTAGTTATCAGATAAGTCTTTGTTGTAAAGACTTGCCGGAAGAAGCTCAACACCAAAAGTAACCATTTTTGAATATAATTCCTTAAAACCACTACCCTCATTAAGTTCGATTTTTATATCACCGTCTTCAAATTTGAATTTGGTTGAAAACCCACTGAATAGTGCTTTGTCTTTAGAAATATCTGGGTGAGTTTTTGCAACATCCAGACGTTTAATACCAGTAACGACCTTGTGTATATTCCCATTGTTACGAACACGAAGTTCAAATTTTTTATCTTTTTTCCCAATAATCCAACCTTCGACATTTATTTCTCTATCATCAAGAATCTTTTTCCTAGGACTATCAATACTGAACGTGTAGTTTTTCTCCACACTAAAATATCTTCGTACGTGCCTAGTCGCCTTTCGTGATATGCGCATTGCGCGCCTTGCGTTATGTTTAGGGCTTAGCATGTGTTGCATACTGTTAAGGCCTCACTTCCATTCTACCGTTGTCGTGATTAAAATTCGGATTTAAAAATTTATCTTCATATTTTATTAAAGTTGGTGATATGATATTGTTTTCTCTAATCTCGTTAGTAACAAATTGAACATATGGTGTATATATATTCCGATAACCTTGTTCGATCATCTTTTCTGACTTATCAATTATATTATTTATATTTTTTGTCTTACCAGTCACAGACATAAAAACTTCCTTTTTTACTGCGAATACAGATGGATTTACGGCTGTAACATTCCGACGACTTTTAGCATAAAGACCTCTGGAATAGTGTGGGTCGTCAAATGGCATACCGGCTAACATATCCAAAAATCCATTTTTCCCATAGCCTACTCCAACTCCTGCGCTAATTATCATATTCTTCGAAACATCTAACAAAACTGGACCAACCACTCCAACACCCGGCCTTTGAGAATCTGCAAGAAATATTTTCGCCCAATTATCAACCACAACAGTAACGTTGTCTTCAATATATAAAATACTGTCAGTACTAATACCCCCAAAAGATTCGTGATATTTATCATCTTGTGAGATTTTCATGAATTTCTGGTTTTGCAAGTTTTTAATTATCTTCGTGATTCCACTTTGTTCGTCTTTTGATATGTCAATTGAATAACAATATAATAATGCGTAGTTTACACCGGGTTTATATTCATTAAGTGAGTTTATCAGCCTCTTTGTTTTTAACAAATCAGATATAAACACCACTACCGTCAGATCATTTCCCTTTTCAATTTCATATTTAATTGTTCTATGCTGAGGTATGATACCAGTCTCAACGACACCTTTCATACCAGTACGTTCTATATGGTCAACAAGAAGCTTTTTTTGGGCTTCATAAACATATGGTTTTGCGTCTGTACTTGAGGCGGTCGAAGCCTCGTGGATACGCCAACTGTAAAGAATTTTAGGAATATGAATAAAATTATTGGTTATCTCAGAGATCCTTATAAATAGGTCCCAATCCTGCGCCCCTTCGTAGCCTTTTCTTAACCCACCAACTTTCTTAATTATTGACATTCTCATACATGAAAAGTGTGTGATATAATTGCAACTTTCCAGAAATTCTGGACTAAAATCGGGTTTTAAAAATGGGTATGAGTGTATCTTCCCCGAGCCATCTATTTTATCTTCGTCTGAATATACAAAGTCAACTGATTTATTTTTTCGTATAACATTTGCTATTTCAAATAATGCGTTTGGCCACAACACGTCATCATGGTCCATTAGTGCGACAAAGTCTCCGGTTGCTATGCCAAGAGCACTGTTTGTCGCTTCGCTAATATGCCCATTTTTTACTCTCTTGATCAATTTTATTCGACTATCCTTTTTTATGTATTCTTCAATAATCTTTACAACATTTTTGTCTGTTGAGTCATCGTCCGCAATACACAACTCCCACTTTGGGTAAGATTGAATAATGATACTTTCAATACATTCTCGCAAGAATAATTCAGGTGTGTTGTAGGTTGGTAAAAGGATGCTAAATAAAGGGTCTTTCCCGCCAATAATATCTTTTGTTTGTCCATAATATTCTTGGATTGACGGATAGAAAGAAGATAAATTATACAGCTCTCTGGGCTCGTTAGTACCAATAGCCCTAATTAACCCCTTCTTAACCTTCACAGCAACAGCCTTTGTATGCTTGTTGCTGTTGATAATTTTCTTGAACGTCTTTAGTCCTATATTTATCATATTACTTTTTCCTAAGCGGTCGTTTAAAGAGATTGGTCAACCTTCTTAGCGGACTTGTTGCCTTCCATGACGTTGAATTTTCATAATATTTTTTTACCTTTTCAATTTCGGATTGAGTTGCCTGAACTGTTTTATTATTAAACTCTTCTTCGTAAGATTTCCTTATTTCCAAAAGACGCTTCTCAAATAGGTCTATTCTTGGGCTGACTTTAGTCAATTTTTCAGGGTTATTGTGCGAGTTTGATTGACCTGCCTGTCCAATATACTGATAGGCTGAAGCCACTGGTTTTTTCATTTCATCGAGAAATTTGTCAGTTGATATTAGGCCCATTTTTTCAAGTTCAATTTTTATAATTTCAACCGGTAAATCACGGCTGACCCAATCTAATTTTTCAATTACAAAACCAGCTTCATTGAATATTCGTATTATTTCGTCAATATCGTAATAATGCAAGTGAGTCTTGTCTAAAAGTCCAGCCTCACCATACTCAAAATTTCCTTTTAATAGCATGAGCCTTACGGAAATGTGAGCCATATTAGGAATAGAAAAAATAACTTTACCATCTTTTTTCAATAGTTTTTTAGTGTTTTTTAAAGCCTCAACTGGGTTTATCAAATGTTCTATCACGTCACCGTAATTAATAATGTCATACCTACCTAGCAACTTCGAAGGGGCTTCGTTTTCAATATTAAAATCAAAGACTTGTCGTAACTTTTGTTTTGCTAATTTTGCATCTTTTTCATATGGTTCGACACCATCAACAATACATTTTTTGTTATCTATTAATTCTTTCCCGAAGTTTCCGCTACTACAACCTATGTCAAGAACGGAACTTTTTGGAGGAATTAACATGAAAGTCTTAAACCATGGAGTGTTTGGGTCATGATGGAACTTACTATCGCTGTAGTTAGACATAGCCTTATTTTAACCAATCTCGTCAATTATAAGATTGATAAATATTTGTATCTTCAAGAAGTTCATTTGATTATCCACCTATTATCTAGCATGGTTATCCCCTGAACATCGGTTTGTTGTTTAATATTGAAAGTTGTTATTTTCGGTATATATCTCAATACTTGTGTGTCATTCGCACTCATTATCGCGAGCGTAATATGATATGTCCCTGGTAACAGCGACTGTTTAAATATCACTTCAACATCATGAACCCCACTTTCAAACGGGTCAACTTTTGAGATATTGCTATTTGTACCAAAAACATAAGTGCCGTCTGCTGTAAATATTTGGAAACCAATGTTTATTGGAGTTTTTTCGTCATCGTTCTTTAATGTGAAATGAAGTGATATCTCTTCGTCTAAGCTAAAACTTTTTGTGATTTTTTTTCCAAGACTTAGGTTAATATTACTGATTTTATAATCCGCAGGTTCTGTTTCGCCAGGCTTTTTTTCCTTTTCGAAATTTTGCTCTAGATATCTGTCAGCAACTTCACTGGGACTTCCCTCTAATGTAATCCTACCCCCTTCAATCATTATTGCTCGGCCACAAAACCTTTGCACTGCAGACATATCATGTGTTACTAACACGATTGTTTTACCCGCTTTTTTTAGAGTTTCAAATGTTGCATAACATTTTTGTTGGAACGCAGCATCACCGACAGCAAGCACTTCATCAAAAAGGAGTATGTCGCTTTCGGCCCGGATTGCAATCGAGAAGGCTAGTCTTACTTGCATACCGGAAGAATAATTCTTTAGTTTTTGATCCATGAATTGTTCTAATTCTGCAAATTCAACAATATTGTCATACATTTTTTCTATCTCGTGCTTATCAAAACCTAGCAACGCTCCATTCAAGAACACATTTTCTCGACCCGATAGCTCAGGATTGAAACCTACCCCCAATTCGATAAATGGCGTTAGGCTTCCGTTAAGTTGGATAGTCCCTTTATTTGGAACATATATTCCTGCTAACAATTTCAATAGAGTGCTTTTGCCGCTGCCGTTTCTCCCAACAATACCAAAAAAATCACCTTTATTAATTTCAAAAGACAAATTATCGAGTACGTGTTGAGTCTCAAAACCTTTTTTGCCCTTAAGCACGTTAATCAGCATTTGCTTGATACCATTATGCTGTTCATGTGGTAATTTAAAGCTTTTATAAAGATTGTCAACTATTATGGCGGGTTGGCCTTTTGATCCAGTCATTACATAATCTCCGCAAAATACTTAGAGTTGTGCTTGAAATATAGCGTACCAATAATAAATATGGCTACAACGATTGAGAGTGGAATAAGTGCATAAATGGCGCTACCAAATAGCTTTGCAACCGTTATCGTATCGTGTGTTATTAACGCATAGCGAGCACCCTGGATAGCCTGTGCGAGGGGGTTCATCAGCAATAGTTTCGCAATCAGCGTACTTTTTGCAACAACTATTGAAATTGGATAGATAATTGGAGTTGCATAAAAAGCTGCCTGCATAATTATCTCCCAAATATGTCCAGTATCGCGGTATTTCACATTTAGTGCCGACAAAAAGAAAGCTAGGCCAAGTGCCAAAATATATATCTCAAAAATATATAGTGGGAACATAAAAATCGACAGATGAAGATTAACCCCGTTTATTATCATAAACACGGCAACAATAACCAGATTAAGTGTCAGGTTAACAAGAGCGGAGATTGTTGTTGATAGGACAATAATGTATTTTGGAAAACTAATTTTACGCATTACATCACCTCTCCCGACAATTGACCCCATTCCTTGGTTGGTTGCCTCTGAAAAAAACGTCCATAAAACAATACCAAGTAGTAGGTAAACCGAATAGTGCTCTACAGAACCAAGTTTAATTAGTAGACCGAAAACAACATACATAATTGCAAATAAAAATAATGGCTTCAGCAGGGACCAAGCGTATCCTAGTACTGAACCCTGATAGCGAAGCTTGAAGTCAGTAACCACAAGTTCGCGAAGCAAAATGCGATTTCGCCTACTAAAAATATTAGATAGTTTCATAAGTCTGCGTCTAATTATATCAGATTGATATAACAATGCACCGCTCGGAATAAAAAACATATTATATATGTATTACTATTCGCTCACTGGCTTTTGTTATAAGATAGATACATCGTTATGAAAAGAGTCGCAATTGTTATCCTAAACTGGAATGGTATCACTGACACCTTAGATTGCCTGGATTCGTTACAGAATCAAACATACAATGACTTTACTGTCGTCGTAATTGACAACGGATCAACTGATAACTCGGTTGAACTTTTGAAAGAATACCAAAAAGATCACACCAAAAATGTTGAGATTATTTATAATCCTAAAAACTTTGGTTTTGCTGGTGGCGTTAACAACGGTATTGAATGGGCGCTAAACGATAGTTATGATTACGTTGCATTAATAAATAATGACACAATTACGGATAAAAATTGGTTGAAAAAGTTAGTTGAATCTGCTGAGCCAAAAGAGGTTGGGATTTGCACCGGGTTGCTGTTACACAGCGACGGTAAAACAATTGATAGCACTGGGGATTGGTATTCAACCTGGGGTTTGCCGTTTCCCCGTAATCGTAATGATAAAACGTCGCAAGCACCAAAAAGTGAATTTGTATTTAGTGCCAGTGGTGGCGCAAGTTTATATAAGACCGAAATGTTACGTGTAGTCGGATTATTCGACGAAGATTTTTTTGCGTATTATGAAGACGTGGATATTAGTTTTCGCGCACAATTAGCAGGTTGGAAAGTCGCCTATAATTCCAAGGCAATCGCCTATCATAAACAAGGTGCAACCAGTAAAAAACTGCCTGGTTTTGCCGTTTATCAAACATTCAAAAACTTACCACTATTATTTATCAAAAACGTACCTCGTGGACTGTTATTCTCTGTTGGTATTCGTTTTAAAATTGCATATATATTGATGTTTTTTAATGCTATAGCCAAAGGTAAC
>CAIPOF010000018.1 GCA_903866605.1 uncultured bacterium
AGTTGTAGGAGTTGAGTCACGTGGGCATTTATTGGTATCAAGATCAACTGGATAAGCTCCATGGTCAATATAGTATAGGGCTATTTGTTTTTTGGCATTAGATAGATCAGACTGTAGGGCTGAGACAGTGGCTTTGGATGAGATGCCTGTGTAGGAGACTATGGTTATGGCGGCTAGGATGCCGATGACTACTATGACTACGAGGAGTTCGACGATTGTGAAGGCAGATTGTTTAGGTTGAACCTTTGGCATGCTTATGATTATATAGCAAAACAGTTTATAAATATAAATATTTTATCTTGAAAAACTCTAGTCGCTATATTTTCGCAAAAATAGACTCTTTATTATTTGTACAAGGAATAAATAAATGACTGACATTAGCAAAAGTATTACAAAGAATAAAGGTGGAAGTGGCACAAAACCGAAAAAACTACCTATAAATGTAAATGGTAAAATCATGCCTACCATAACTATTGATAGTGTTGCCAAAACGAGAATCTTACTTGGACGACTTTCTATAAAAGGAATCTTGTTGGTTCTGATTACATATATGACTAGTATTTGGGTTGTCAAAGATTCAACAAACCAACCTGTTTGGAACAAGGAAGGCGTGGCATGAAATACATAGATCATTATCCCAAACGTCAAAAAATCAAAAATTGAACTAATCGGCCCAATAAAAAGAATGAATTCTTTTAAGAACTTTATATCCCAGGGCTTTGGTTTTTCAATGTATTCATTATCAACGTTATCTGTTGGCAATGCTACTTGTGAAGCATCATAAAGAAAGCTATTTAAAAGTATCTGAGTCGGCAACATTGGCAAAAATGGTAAAAAAAAGCTGGCCGCCGCCATACTAAACATATTCCCAAAATTAGAGCTTGCCCCCATTTTTATATATTTAATACTGTTGCCAAAAGTCTTCCTTCCGACCACGACACAATCAGCCAAGATAGTTAAATTTTTCTCTAGCAGTATTATCTCGGCCGTTTCTTTCGCAATATCTGAAGCATTATTAACTGATATACCTACATCCGCTCCTTTTATTGATGGTGAGTCATTAATACCATCACCCAAGAAACCAACAGTATGACCTACCTGGCGCAATGCTTTAATAATTCTTTCTTTATTATCAGGAGTAAGTCTAGTAAATATACTGGTTTTTTCAACTATTTTTCTTAGTTCTTCATCGTCGAGCTCATCAATTATTGACCCACTTAGAAAACCTTCTATCGAAAAACCTAGTTCTTTACAGATTTTTTCAGTTACAAGTTCATTATCACCTGTTAAAATTTTTACTTTAATACCAAGATCCTCTAATTTATCAATTGCTCGCTTTGATGAAGGTTTCGGTGGATCCAAAAATGAAAGAAAACCTACAAAAACTAACTTTGATTCGTCGCTAACACCGTATAAATCCTCTTTATCAATCTCTTTATAGCCAACCCCTAATACCCGAAATCCCTCTTTGCTTAATCTATCAAACTCATTTAAAAAATCACTACGATTCTTGTTGGTTATTTCTAGAATTTTATCAGAAACAAGGAAATGCGTTGATCTTTTTATTATTTCCTCTGGAGCACCTTTTGAAATAAGTTTGTATATTTTGTCTTTGACAATTACAGACATCATCCTCCGGTTGAAATCAAATGGCACTTCACTAATCTTTTTTATATGTTTCATGTCTAGTTTTTTATGTTTGATTACGGCTGTATCTAGCAAATTCTCCATCCCTGATTGGAAGTAACTATTCACATATGCGATATCAAAAACATCTTCACTTCTTTTACAGATTGGGTTTTCATAATCAAATAATGCAACTTCGTTAATTGTCAAAGTACCTGTCTTGTCAGTACATAAAATATCCATTGCTCCAAAATTTTGAATAGCTGCCAGCTCTTTTACAATGACCTTTTTCTTGGCCATTTCTGATGCGCCTTTTGACAGATTAATCGTAATAATCATTGGCAACATCTCTGGTGTTAAGCCTATAGCAACAGCTAGGGCAAACAAAATTGATTCAAGTGGATTGCCCTTTAGCAAAACATTTGCCAGAAAAATAACTATCGCAAGGATAACAATCAGTTTTATCATTAAATATGTAAAGGATTTAATGCCATTATCAAATGACGAACTTCCCTTTTTAGTCGAAGTTAAATCCAATGAAAGTTTTCCAAATTCCGTGTTTGCGCCAGTAAATAATACTATTGCAGTAGCGGCTCCACCAGCCACGCTGGAGCCCATAAATGCAAGATTTTCTGTATCAAATACGGAAGTCAGTGATCTATGCAACTTGCTTTCTTTTTTTTCTACCGGGAATGACTCGCCATTTAAAACTGACTGATTGACCGAGAAAATACTACTTGAGATTATTCGAACATCAGCTGGAACCATTTTCCCTGCGGATAGTTCTATCACATCACCAGGAACAATTTCTCTAATTGGAATTTCTGTCTTTTCACCATCCCTAAAGACCGTTGCCTTTACGTTAATAAGTTCGTTTAATTTTTTAGCGGTTTTCGATGCATTATATTCTTGGACAAAGGAAAGAGTCACGCTTAAGACGGCCATCAAAATCACAATTATAGCGTCAATTTGTTGACCGAAAAAAAACGATATTACGGCTACGCAAATTAATGAAATTGTCAGAGGGTTCAGAAATTTTAAAAGAAATTTAAATATAATGCTAGATTCATTATTGCTAACAGCTTGGTTATAGCCATAGCGTTTTAGCCTCTTGGCTGCATCGTTCGAAGATAAACCTTCTGCCTTTGAATCTAGCATCCTATATAATTCATCAATAGACGCTTTTGATTCACGTTTCTCTTCGGCAACTAACTGAATATCATTCAATGTCATTATAGTCATTATAGAGTAAAAATTATTATGCTGATAGTAAATAATTTATACCTGTTAGAAAATAACCTACGGTTTTGTAGGTTATTTTAAATGACGTTTTTGAATTTTTCGAAGCTTTACTAGATTCTTTTTCTTTTCGGTATCTGGACCGATATATGTGGAATCAAACTCATTCTCATTGTCTTTCATATCTAATTCAACATCACTACGATTAAAGCCAGCCTTAATTAAGGCCCCTGGGTCGCCATAGGCATTTCTGAGAGCATTTTTGCCAATATTACTACATCTTTCCGCTTTTAAACTCAACCTAGGGATATCGCTACGATCAAACTTGCCTCTCACCGAAGGATGGTCTGTTTCTATAGCATAGATAAGGCCCTCTTTGCTGGAAGCCTCTGCAAGATTTTTAGCCCCATACAATAAATTTGGTGCTCTTACTTCACGAATACTAACAGAAGCACCAGAATCAATTGTCCTGACTTCGTCTGCAGTTTCAGATGATGTCTCATTTGACTCTGGAGAAACTCTATAAACTGCGTCAACTTGTTCCTCACTAGCCCCACGATCAATCAAGGCTTTTCGATAAGACCCATTATTAGCCAAAGTATCAATGTCATCCTCAGTTGTACCAAGTAATTCAATCAATTCTTTTAGAGGGGACCCCGCCTTGATGGGATCAGGATCAAACTGGTTAAAATCTATTTTCAACTGATCTGGATTGTTTTTTAACATGTCGATATTATAGCATAATTATTATATCTGGTCAATAAAAGAGGTAAACAAAAATGCCCCCGAAGGGGCATTTATGGCACCTGTTTGTTTGATTATTACTATACTACCAAACGCGCTTATGGTGCAAGTCTAAAATTAGACTATTTTTTCTTTGAAACAGTCAAGAAACCATTACGTGGGTTTTCTTTGACAACGCTGCCTGCTGGAAGATCAACTGGGTGACCCTTTGCATTCTTTTCTACTTTTGCAAAAAAGTAGATTGTCTGTAGTTTGCCACCACGAAGCGTAACTTCGGTGCTGTGCAAATAATAAGTGATACCTTTTGAGTTTGTGTGCTTGTAAGCCATAAGACTCCTTTTCCTCCTATTAGTACTATACAAGAGTTAGATTACACTAGAGATGCGCTCGGTGTCAACGGTTAAATACTTTTATAATGTTGTCTAAGTAGTATTTTTAAGATAAGAACACCTATAAAACGAGTAATTATCATTATCAAAATTACTACACAAATTACTAGTGACCAGCCTGCGAAATCGGGTGACCATAGTGGTGAAGCGTAATTATATAAATATGGACCAGGTGATAGATACACTGATTTATTCAGATCATTACCGGCTGGATATTTGGCTAATTCGTTCACTGTACACTGTACATATGCTGGCGACCAACTTGTAAAACGTGGCGCACAAACATCCTGGGCTTTTTTATATATATTTCCACTTGGACCGGTTGAAGCATCTGCAATTAACTTTTGTTTTTCGCGATTATAGGTTGCTACCAGAAAAACGCCTTTATCCATATCGGTATTCATATGAGCCGAAACATACCGTTGTAGATCATACAACCTGCTTTGGATTATTTTATCATCGCCTGCATTGTCGGCTGTGTAAACGGCCTCTCTACGATCAACCATCCCAATATTATTTAGACGCAAAAAAGTTGCTGATACAAAGCTTGCAAGTATCAACAGAATTATTAATTGCCACGTTTTTACTCGTTGCAATCTACCAAGATTTTGCCGAACTTGTTTTTTATCAACCACGTGAAGTTCCCACCTAATCTATAAAGACTAGTATAACATGTGAAATTATTTACGATACATTGGAAAACGTGCAGTCCCAACACCTAATATTACAAAGGCTGCGATCAGAAAGAACGCCCGAAAACTATCAATTTTGCTAAAACTCATGGCACATAAAATCATGGCAATACTAGCAACCATTGCACCAATGCTATTCATAAGTTCAATCCCCACCAGATACATTATTCGATGACCAGAGATATCAGCTGTATCAAACATTCCCCTTAAAAATGCCATATTTTGGGCTGTCGTGGCTGTTTCATTAGCTATATTAACACCGACGGCAGCAGTGGGCGTTGTTACAAAAATCCTTGATAGATGGACTAAGGAATTAGAGATAGCACCAAGTTTTAACAAATTACCACCTTTATTATTATCAATAATTTTGCCATATATAATTGAAATAATTATTGCTACAATTATCATTACAGATGACAACGCGCCAATAATTACGTATATATCATTTCCAGCTGTTGGGAAAATAATAATTGTGATAAAAAGGCCCCAAACGATTGTTGTTGCGACGTTATCGTAACCTTCGCATGATCTGGCTATCAAACTGTTAATAACCATTCGCCACGGAAAACCTTTTATAGTGATGCTTTGCCTTTTTTCAGATTGACTTGAGGATTTTAGTAACGGGATAGCAGACAGTACGAATAATACACTGGCTACCCACATAGTGACCTGTACCCCAAAAAACAGAGCAATTAATCCACCAATAACCGGGCTAATAGCAATAGTGGCTCTTTCTAAAATATTCATAAACCCAATTTCTTTACCAGCGTGTATTGGGTTTTTAACCTTCGAAAATTCAACTAGATAACAAACGCCATACAATGTCCCTGACGCGCCCATACAAATTGCAAACATAATAATCGCAAATATGCCCCAGTTGGGCAGATAGCCTATTGCAAGCATTGCTGGAATGTACAAAAGGTTGCTAATCAATGTTCCGTTTGCAGTCCCAATTCTGGCCACCATTAAACCCGCAATCGGTGTAATAATAGCTTTACCAAAATAAATTATTGCCCAAAAACTCATAATAAATACAATGCTGTAATGAGCCTTGTACAAATAAACCGATGTAAAACCAGCACCAATGTAAATAGCCGCTTCGCGAAGTGTCCTAGATGCATACAAATCAGCTACCTGACTAAAAGTAGCATAACGCCAAAAATGTCGACGCTGGAATATCCTGTATAAAAATAATTTCATCATATGTTTTTTTTATTGTTGTTTATTCTATTACAACACAGATGGCCCTAAAGATGAAGTGCCAACTATGATGAATATTGAAAAGTCGGGTATACTAGAGACTATGAATATTTATTTTTCAGGCATTGGTGGAGTAGGTATAGGACCACTGGCTGAAATTGCATTCGATGCTGGTTATGAGATTGCTGGGTCAGACCCAATTGAATCACTGATGACCCAAGAATTACGTCAAAAAAAAATTACTATTAGCACCAATCAAGATGGATCTTTTTTAAAAAATTATCACAATGATAAACCGGTTGATTGGTTTATTTATACATCATCTCTGCCGAGTGACCACCCTGAATTACTATTAGCTCAAGAACTTGGGATAAAAATTGCAAAACGTGATGAACTTATTGCATATATAATAAATGACAAAAAATTAAAACTTATTGCCATAGCTGGCACACACGGTAAAACAACCGCAACAGCAATGTTGGTCTGGGCTATGAAACAACTTAATATACCTGTCAGTTATTCGATTGGATCGACTATCACATTTGGACCAAGTGGCAAATTTGATCCAACCAGTAAATATTTCGTTTATGAATGTGACGAATTTGATCGTAATTTTCTTAAATTTAACCCTTATTTATCCCTAATAACATCAGTAGACTATGACCATCCCGATACTTATCCGACAATTTTTGAATACTTGGATGCTTTTCATCAATTTGCCAAAAGTAGTAATCAAATTATTGCCTGGAATGATCAGCACAATGAATTGTTCAATGATATTCCTGGTGTAATTATGCTGGACCCATCTAGAGTCAATAATTTAGCCATAGCTGGCCAACATAATCGTCGAAATATTACATTAGTACAAGCCGGATTAAAACAACTAGGATTTACCCAAAATACTGACGAGATATTAGTTAATTTCCCTGGTACAAGTCGACGTTTCGAAAAACTAGCTGATAATTTATACAGTGATTACGGGCACCATCCAGTTGAAATTGCTGCAACTTTACAAATGGCTCGTGAATTATCTAGTCATATCATGCTAGTTTATCAACCTCATCAAAATATTAGACAGTACAAAATTCGTGACAATTACACAAATCAATTTGAAATGGCCGATGTAACATATTGGCTACCCACCTATCTATCCCGTGAGGATCCTAATTTAAAAATTCTGAAACCAGAGGAATTAATTCAGAATATCACAAATAAAGAAACTGTTCACATCGTAAATTTTGATGATAATCTGTGGCAAATTATTCAAAACGCACGAAAAGAAGGCGTGCTGGTAATAGGCATGGGTGCTGGAACGGTTGATGGCTGGTTACGTCAAAAACTAGCAGAATCAAAATAATACTACTATTCAGATGGGGCACTGATATTAAGTGCATCCGGGCTAAGCGGGTCACCACCAAAAGCATCGACCGTCTCCACTCTTTGAGCTTGTTTACTGTATAAAGTTTTAAAATTGGACATATCATTCTTGCTTATTGCCCCGGTCGACGGAAAATTTAGAAAGTCATCACTATCTGTTGTCGCCTGCGAACGTACGCTGACATAGCCAGGTCGACTTAAATCGAGTTGTGCCGCACCACTGCCGTTATACATCGTCATGCTAATTAAAACTATGCCAGCTGCAATAAAAATCGACAAGGTGATAAATATCAAAAAACTATGCTTGTCTTTAAACGAAACTTTTTCTGATATTATTGTCGTATTTTTTTTGTCCATTCTAATTTTTTGCTCCGTCAGTTGTGTCAATATAGTCTTTCTCGAATTGGTTAACAGCAGCCTGATATTGATCTATGTACTGATTCATTTTTACAACATCATCATGCACCTGTATGCGATCATTACGAGCCGATGAAACTGCATCATAAAATGAAACCTGCTGTTTTTTACAGTCAATATTATTAGCTGAAGTCAGTTGTTCTTCATATTTTATGTAATCTGACCTAAAGGTGTCTAGGGTTGAGTTATAGCTATTTGTAATAGATGCAAGATTACTATTATCAAATTTATTATTCGAAACACGAGTATTGAATTTAGACATCAATTTTGTCGACATCGATTCATATATCTGTCCCATATTGACTCGCAGTAACGCATCGCTAGCGTGAAGTTGATTTAATGTATTCTTTGCTAGGGTGCAACTGCCATAAATTCTATCAATCTGCTGAGCTGACATAGGAGTGTCTGTGGCTGAAACATTTATATATGACACAACCCCTAAAAAAGCTGCAAATGCAAAAAGAATCATCGGGATTTTTTTATTAATTTTCATACCTTACCATTATCTAACGCCGTGCCCTATTTGGTCAAATGATAATAACTTAACTTAAAAATTTATATTAAAGTTTTGATATTGATCAAGGTTTGGTGCTTGACCATTAACACCTTGCAATAGTTTGTCTACCCCGCCATTTTGCATAAACTGATTCACCATATAAATTGTCGATAGTCCTGTTAACAGAATAAATGCACCCAATACCAACGCAAAAACAAGTACAGTAATGGATGCAAACTTTTTATATTTAGCCGCATCCAGCATTTCTCTTCCCTGTTTGTCGCGCATGCTCCCAGACATAATCAATGTTAGATCAATCAAAGCCCAAATTCCAAAGCCTCCAAAAGTCAAAAGTTTTAAAGTACCCGTCCAATACTTGCCTAAATAGAATCGGTCAACTCCGAATACTCCCCACATAAAACTTAAGAAAAACACAGCCAAAAAATGCCGCTGCCTCTTGGACACACCAATGGCTATTGTATCGGTCGGATACAGATCAGTGATACGAGTCTTGTTAAAATTAATCATAATTTACGGTGTCAAACGATTAATATCACGCGGAAATAATGTGGCTTCTTTAACATTATTTAAACCAACTATCTTTTGGGTCAACCGTTCTAGCCCCATACCAAAGCCACCATGCTCAGGCAGTCCATATCGAAAAGCTTGCAGATAATATTTAAATCCATCAGCCTCTGGATCACCGCCGGCAATCTCTTTAAGCTGCTTGACCAATACATCATAGTGATTTTCACGCATACTAATCGTAGCAATTTCTACACCTCGGAATATCAAATCAGATCGCTCGGCAATTTCAGGATTATCGGCTGATTTTCGGTGATAGAATTTCATTTCATCAGCTGGCCACTGTGTGACAAAAACTGCCTCGCTAGCAAGATTCTTTTTCGTGTATTCAGTCACCCATCTTTCTTCATCAGGACGAAGATCTTTTTCGTCAATACTGTTTTGACCTGTAGCTTTTGAATATAGCTCATGTACATCTGATAGTGATAATTGAGGTATTTCATCAGGTAATTTAACAGGCGTGGCATTTAATTTCGTTAGTTCTGATTTATGTGTTTTCCAAATATTTGTAGTGACAGATATTAATAAACCACCAACTATTTTTAACAGTTCTTGAAAATCGACAAAACCAATTTCAGCGTCAATATGAATAAACTCTGTCATATGTCTAGTTGTAGCCGAAAGTTCAGCTCGATAGGTTGGATTAATTTCGTAAGCCCGTTCATAGACCCCCACCATAATCTGTTTATAAAATTGCGCGCTTTGAGCCAGTGTCGCCTCTTTGCCGAAATAATCCAATTTAAAAACTTCGGCTCCACCTTCTGTCGCTGATGGTAATAGTTTCGGCGAATTGAATTCAATAAATTCATGGCTATTCAGATATTGACGAATCGATTCTTTGACACCAGCCTGAATCTTGAAAATATTTGATTCTGCAATATTTCTAAGTCCAATCACACGATTGTCAAATAATGTATCCAGGTTTTCAGATTGGTGAGATAAGGGTTTGTCAATTTCAATTGGCGATTCATCAGTGACTGGTACGACTATCTCAAGGCTGACATCATGTATCTCTGCACCTCCAGGAGCTCGGTCGTCAGCAACAATCATGCCAGTTAGTGCCAGAACGGTACCAACTTGCATCCCGCGAAGTTTTTCTAGTTCTTCTTTTTTGTCTATCAAGGTTTGAATCAAGCCACTACGATCCCTGATGGTAATAAAGTTTAAACCACCAAGCAATCTTTTTTTATGCAACCATCCATTGACAGTTACCGTCTGGCCAATTTTTAATACTAATTCTTGTGCAAGTGTTCGTGTCATATTAAAACCATTCTATCACCAGCACCTCTATAAGGCTAGGCTTTTTTACGTGCTGCTACCTTACGAATATTATCGTGTGAATCAAATTCATCAACAATCTTTCGACCTATCAATGCCTCAATTACATCTGTTAAGGTTAGTATTCCGACTGTTTCGCGTGATTCATTAATAACGACTAGCAAATAATGTCTGATGCTCAAAAATTCCGATAAAGCATGCTGCAATGTTTGATTCTGATGAATATAATAAACTTTTGATTCCATGGCTTTTTCGGCAGTTGTTGAACGTTTGATGTCAAGTGCCAATAGCCCCTCAAGATGTAATATTCCAATAATGTGATCAATATTATCTGAAATTACTGGCAATTTACTGTGGCCGAATTTATGCAATTCATCTAATGCCAATGGTCCTAAAAACTCTGATTTTTTGATGCTATTTATTGAATCTCGAGGCGTCATTACTGTGCGCACCAGTTGATCATTGAATGAAAGGCTATTAACAATAAGCTTTTTCTCTTCTGACGTTAGGATACCATCAGATTCGGCTACTAAATGCTGTAATTCTTGGCGTGAATCAATATGTAAAACATGCGAACCACTACTCATCGGCGCGCTTCTTAGAAATTTGACTAAATATGGGGCTTTTTGAATAAAACTTAATACCGATTTCTCGATATATTTGTAAAATATTTGTGATATTTTTCTAATAAATCCTAGCCTTGCAATTGAACCATAGACCAGTGCAACCAAAAAAGCTACACCTATACCAATATATATACCAAAAGTCAGCTCAGATAGTATGACAACGAAAACTTGTAAAATAGCAATTAAAACACGTTGCAAAGACACGACATCACCAAGAAGTTTTTCACGCCCTAGGGCTTCTTCGGCATTTTTATCACCAAGCTCTGATCGTCGCTCTAATTCAAACAAATTCAATTTACTATGATGTGGCCTAATAGCTGCCACGATCATTAATAGAATAAAAGATAATGCGGTTAAAATATATAATAAAATAGACATACCCTAACTATTGTATCTCATAATTTGATTAGGTTACACTGCCATACAATGGAACTCTTTGGTATAATAAGTATGATAACAAAAAGGAGAATTTTTTGAGTAAGAAAAGTTGGATTATTTTTATTGTAATCACGGTGGGGATATTGATAGCATTAGTTGCTTTTTCTGGTGGTAGCAGTATTGACGTTAGCAAAGTTGATGTAAACACTGTTCAAAAAGCTAATAGTCAAAACGGAAATATAGCCGACCATGTATTTGGTAATGTGAACAGCAAAGTAACACTTATCGAATATGGTGACTTTCAGTGTCAACCTTGTGGAGCAATATATCCTATAGTTAAATCAATCACCAATCAGTATACCAATCAATTACAGTTTGTCTTTCGCAATTTTCCAATCGCTGATCTGCACCAAAATGCTAAAGCTGCTGCGGCCAGTGCAGAAGCGGCTGGACTCCAGGGTAAATATTGGCAAATGCACGATCAGTTGTACACGGCTCAATCAGATTGGAGCGAACTATCTATCAATGATCGCACTAAATTTTTTGATAATCTAGCCAAACAGTTGGACCTAAATCTAAAGAAATTTGACTCTGATATGTCATCTACTCAAGTCTCCAACAAAATTAGTTACGATATTGCCCTAGGGACAAAGGCTGGTGTTGATGGGACACCAACGTTTTTCTTAAACGGCAAAAAGCTTGATGGAAAAACTGATTTCAGTAGTGAATCAAACTTTAAAAATACAATAAATACCGCTTTGAAAAAAGCTGGTATTTTACCACCACAATAAAAAAACAAAAAACACCCCGGTGCCTTGGGGTGTTTTTGAACCTCTGATTTAAATCAAAGATCTGTTTTTTTGTATCCGCCGTACGGCGGATGGATTTGTTGAGTCAAACGACTCTTACTGTGCGATATACAGTTGCCATTCGGCAGGCACCACATCCACGGCTATCTTTTTGCGTCTTGACGACACAAACTCGATGGCTATTGGCATGTGATTTACTCCTTGTACTATGTACAGCCTCACGCGCTTCGACCTTTATTAATATAGTTTTAGCGCAAGACACGATAATAATAGTACCAATATGAAATGCCTAAGTCAAGATAAGCATTATGCAAAACTCTTAGGATAATAATTATTACAACAAAAGTCTATAAATAATAAAAAATTATGCTTTTTTTAGTTTTTTTAACATTTCAACGTTCAGACTCATATGCTCAATGAATTTTTCCAATTTATCTTCTCGAAGCAGCATTACTACCCCTTTTGCTGGCGAACCAACGACATATAATCTATCGCCAGTTTTGATACATAATTCATCGCGCGCTGTAGCAGGGATAACTACCTGTCCCTTAGTCCCCACTGTTGCCGTACCAAATAATTTTTTTTCATACATACATACCATATTATATATGTATGAAAAGTATGTCAAGTATAATTATAGCCCGGGTGTTTAAATTACAAAAGACAAATGATATAATAGAGATTCGTGATTCAACTAATTAAAAACTTCAAAATGCAGTCAATAGCATTTGTTTGTGAACAATATCTCGTTATATTTTTTAGTTTAGCTTTAGGCATAAAATTATACGTCTTTAGCACCTTCGTCACAAAAGTTACTTGGTCGGAACAGTATATATATGGCATAATCTGTGGATTTGTAAGTGCTGCAGTAATTTTCTTGCCTTTTTTATTCATCCGAAAACATAAAAACAAACTTGCAACTATTTTAGCTTTTATAATTTCATTATTACTTTTAGTAGATACCGTCTATTACTCATATTTTTCTTCTGTTCCTACGATTGGACTATTAAGTTCACTAGGTCAGACAAAAGACATTGGGCCTGCGATTATAGATTTAATTCATTGGTTTTATGTTTTTTATTTTACAGACGTAGTAATAGTAATAATATTTCATAAATCCATTAAATCATTCGTTTTACGCATAAAAGATAGGCTAAAAATAAAACAAACTAAAAATAGAACTACCTGGATAGCAGTAATGATAACTTTAATCGCCTTCTGGATAACACTGTTGCCAACAGGCCTTAATACATTGGCAGATGTATTCAATAAAGGGTACGATACAGTATCAACATCTCAGTATTATGGATTACTTATGGCGCATGCCATTGATATCACCCGATTTATTAGGCAAGAAACTACTCATTTATCCGCATCACAAGAAAAGGCTTTATCTGACTGGGTCAATAATAATAAACCAGTTCAGGCATCAACTTTTTTAACCGGTTCGGCCAAAGGTAAAAACGTAATATTGATACAAATCGAATCACTAGGAGGTTTTGTTGTTAATCAGAAAATTAACGGTAAAGAGATAACTCCGAATATAAATAAACTATCAAAAAACTCCCAGTTTTTTCCAAATGACAGATTTCTTTACGGTGCTGGTCATACTTCTGACACAGATTTTGTAATAAACTCATCTTATTTTCCGCTATATGACGCAGCAGTTTTCGTGCGATACGGTCAAGATAATTTTTCCAGTTTACCAAAAACTTTAATTTCAAATGGATATAGTGCGTTTGCCTATCATGGCTTTAATCGTAATTTCTGGAATCGAAATGTAGCCCTTAAATCGATGGGTTATCAAAAATTCTACGCCGCTGATAATTATTCAAAAGGCACCACAATTAATATGGGCTTAAATGATGGTGATTTTTTATCTAAAACTGCTGACTATATAAAAGAGCAACCAAAACCAAGCCTAAGTTATGTCATAACACTTTCTTCTCACGTACCATTTGCGGTTACCAATGAAACCAAGGATTTAGGAGTTAATATCAGTGATTACCCAGATCAAGTTGGTGGTTATTTAGAAGATATAAATTACACGGATCGCATGCTGGGTAAGTTCTTTGATAAATTAAAAGCTGAGGGCCTATATGATGGTTCATTGATCATTCTATATGGTGATCACACGCCAGTTTTACCGGCTTTTAGCGCTGGGACTGTTAAATACGACCCAGAGTCTGTCCAGCAATTAGAAGTTCCCCTTATTATCAAGGCTCCAAATCAAACTACAGGCGAAACACACAATAATCAAGGGACTCATCTGGATATAATGCCCACTGTTCTAGATTTGTTAGGAATCAAAACGACAGAATTAATGTTCGGCCAAAGTTTGTTCGCAAATAGTGATAAGGCATTAAAAATTTGTTCTGATCAATTACCGGTTTTTTCAGGTCCTGGCGATTGTAATTCAATTTTAACTAACGAAAAAAATATGTCAGCCACAATTATACGCTACAATCAATTTAAAAATATCACTAAATAAATGCTACCTTATCTTATTAGGAAAACCACTGGTTAAATCAATTAAACTGGATGATTGACAGATGATTTTACCATGATCAACATAATAATCTATTTTATTTTTAAAATAATCAATTGCATCATTTATATCTTCTGATGGCCTGCCTCCTTCGGGATTTGCACTGGGTGCAACTAACGGGCCAGTCTTTCGGATGAAATCTCGCAGGAACCTACCTGCGGGCAATCTGAATGCCAATGTTTTTGTGCCTCGGCTTAAATAATCATATTTTAGATTATCGCATGACAAAATAAGACTGTTAGGTCCAGGCCAATAATCTGCCAGCCGTGCCATTAGATCAATCGGCAGACTGACATTAAATATACCCAGATCAGCAATATCTGCAATTAAAATAATAAAAGGTTTTTCTGGCGTTCTTTCTTTTATTTTATAAACTTTTTCAACAGCTGATTTATTAGTTGCACTAGCAATAATTCCATAGATAGTGTCAGTTGGAATTACCGCTGGTTTGCCAGACTGGACAGCTTTTATTAACATTTTGTTATTTAGTGATTTATAGATTATCATTACAATAAATTATAATACTATATTCACAAAATAATACATTTAATAATTAGGCTTTAAATTGTAATCTATACATATTATTAACTTTAGGCTATATTGGTAACTAGTAAAAGGAAGAAGAAATATGGATGCAACTTTTCTAAAAGTTTTGCCACTAGCTATTGGCGCAACAATCAGTCCGACGGGCCTTTTGTTTGTTATGATGATATTAAGTGGCAAAAATAACCCAAAGAAAAAAGCTTTAACGTTTGTGATTGGGTCTACAATATTTTTGGTGCTTTTGGGATTATTAATATTCTTTACGTATAAACCAATTGTTGGACACTCTGCCCACCCAGACGATGTATCAAGTATCATTGATATTGTTTTGGGGTTATTAATTATCCTGATTGTCATAAAGTCAGTTTTTTTCAAGAAAAAAGACAAAGCCAAAGATGATGATACAAAACACAAAAAACCTTACATAGTCCTTGGTTTTTTGTATATGCTGATCAATATATCAACCCTGATACCTTTTATCGCTGCCATTAAGATTGTAGCTGCTAACAAACTTCAACCATTTGATGACATTTCGGTTGTTGTTGCAGTGATAATAATTACAATGTTGATGGTCTCGTTCCCTGTTATTATTACTTACCTAATGCCAAAAGAATCTTCAAAGATTTTGGGCCCTGTCAATGAATTCATGTCCAAGCACGGCTCTCAAATCGCTAATGTGTATTTCATGCTGATGGCTGTTTATTTGATATATGCAGGTTCAGCTAAGTTGTTCTAGCAATAACTCGCAATACAAAAAACCTCCACAAAATTATGGAGGTTTTTATTCACTAAATGTTCTACTCCTGGGTAGGAACAGTTGGAGATTCTGGAACAGGATTAGGTGGAACAACCTCTGCAACTTTATTAAATGCATTTTGGATTATAGCCTGTCCAATAGGCCCTAATAACCACATAACTATAAAAGCCAAAATGCCACTGATTTTCTCCTTGGTCACGTGTTCGACACCCTTTGAATATTCCCAATACCACCATATGGTTCCAACAATTGGGATCAACCATATCCAAGCTGTAGGAATTTTTTCACCCAAGGCATTCATTTCGCCTTTTGTTTTTACTGCCCAATACCACGAATATATTCCAAATGTGATAAATGGTAATAAGAGAACTGCTATTGGACTTCGTTGTTTCATCTGATACTCCTTTATTAATACTTGATCTAAGAATACGCTGAAAACAAATTAAAAACAATCACGAATACGCTTATTTAAAGCCAAGTTCGATAGCCTGCCTGGCAAGTTTTGATGTTATTCGGCGATAATCAACTTCTTTGCCGGTAAATTTTTCAACCGAAAGTGCAATGCCATCATAAATTGAATCGACTATTTCGGCCGAACTGTTGGTTTTTAATAGTTCCTGAACATCAATTACTTCGCCAATTTCCATCTCATAACGACCTGTAACTGGAGAATTAATAATTGTGGCAGGAATAATATCATCAAAATCTTCAACCAATTTGGCCGAAGCCTGATCGACTGGTGGTATTTCATAGTGATCAACTTCGCCGGATTCCGTTTTAATTGGTACGATTTGTTTTCCCGTTAGGGCGATATCCATTTCCATTCCGCCTTTTTCCAAATCGGGTTTTAAAACTTTCTTAAAAAGCGCATTCCCCAAATTGGTAGCTTCGACCGACACGCCGTGTCTTTCGGCGCTGGCGCTTTTCGGATATGAAAAGTATACATTTGAAAGTGGAGTAAACAAATCGACAATTTTTCTGCCCCGGTATGATTGACGGGTCATTAGTTTATTCAACAGGACACCGCTGGATGTGATATTAGGTCTGTCTTTTTTCCCGACAAAGCGTAGCGCCTTGAATTGTCCAAGCTCTGTAAAAGAAAAGTGGGAGGTGACAGCCATAGTATTCTTACCCTCTCGCTGGTTTGCAGTCAGTCTTTCCGTTAACCTCCTTGGATCTTCGGCCGAAGCGGTTTGTTGGTTAAACTGACGTGAAAGCCTAACGAAAGTCGTTGTCCCAAGCGAGCGCACCATCTTGACATTAACGCCTCCATAATACAAAATATCTGGCACTCGTGGGTGGGGATCATGAGCTTCCATTTTCGGCATATATATATCCTGTTCCGGATAATTAACAGGGTCAAATTCTATTGGCACAAACTGTGAGTCGTCACGGCTAGACATATCAACCAGCCAGGAATCATACGCCTGATGAAGTTCGGGTGTAGGATTGCCATACCGATTTCTGTACCTCGGATAATTATTGTGTTGTGATTCGGGCATAACGAACTATTATTATAATATATATTACTAATATTGTGAAGTCCTGTTTAGGGTCAATTAGGTTATGATTAAATACTATAATGGCAGTTTATCACAGATTGTGTTAATATATGATAATTATGAGCAAAAACTCAGGTGAAATTGTTATAGTACACGATAGTGCATCATCACTGCCCGCAGATTATAGTTCGAAAGGTTATAAGGGCTTAGTAGAAGTCCCCTTTAAAATTACATCTATTGGTGACGATGGTGAGACTAAGTTATGGGTTGACCATGCTTTTATATCCGACGAAGAGCGAGCCGAGTTCGTCCATGACCTTGAAAAAACCAAAATCACCACGTCCCTACCAAGCCCTGGAGATTATATGAAGGCTTATACGGATATTATTGATTCCGGAGTAACCGAAATTGCCGTAATCCCTATGAGTGGTGTCCAAAGTGGTTCAATGCAATCAGCTATGACTGCCGCAGAAATGTTGCGGGACCAGGTGAATATATCAGTTGCGGACTGCAAAACTGTCTCAATTGGTCAAGCATTATTGGTGACTCAGGCCGATATAGAAAATCGAAATGGCGATTTTAATAGCGCCAGCGAAGTAGTAAATAGAGTTAATGAATTGTCACAAGGAGTTCATGTTGCTCAGGGTTTTTCCAATTTGGAACATCTGCACCGAGGTGGTAGAGTCGGCAAGGCAACTAGCGCAATTGGTGGAATCCTTGGGATAATACCAATAATTGGCGAAGATGAAGATGGTGAGCTAAAAAGAATTGAACAAAAAAGAGGTTGGAAAAAAACACGCGAGGCAATATTAAATCACGTTACGCGTGAAGTTGGCGATCGTGCCGTCAGGCTAGCAATTGTATATTTTGAATCCGACCAAGTAGATGCTTTTCGCGACAGTTTTGAAAATGATACCAGATTTGTCAGAGCAGTCGACATCAATGGTGAAAAATACGATGTATTAGAGTCCGAACAAAGAATGGTCACCTGCGTACATTCAGGTACTGGCATTGTTGGTGGCGGTGCATTAGTAATCCCCAAACGACGTTAATGTTTCTCTAAGCTTTGATAGTATACTATATATAGGCGAGGAGAATTTTTTTGTGGAAGTAAAAAATAAAGTAATAATTGTGACTGGTGGCTCATCTGGAATTGGGCTGGCTACTGCAAAGCTATTGGCAAAAAAAGGTGCTAGCGTTGTTATCACCTCAAGATATAAAGATGACATTGAAAAAGTTGCCAAGGATATTTCTGGCGCTTTCGCGGTCGTTGCAGATATGACAAAACCCACTGATATTAAAAATCTGGTCAAAAAAACTATGAATAAATTCGGCCGTATTGATGCCATCATCAATAATGCCGGCCAACCAGCCCAAGGTAATATCGAAAACTTCCCTATCGATGAATATCGAAAAAATATAGAACTCAATTTATTTGGCCCGACCTTACTAATGCAACAAGTTATTCCAATTATGCGAAAACAGGGTGGCGGTTCGATAGTAAATATAGGTTCGGGAACAACCAAAATGGCACTTCCGGGGGTTGGAGTATACTCTTCCGGCAAATCTGCCCTTCATCAACTTTCAATGGTAGCTCGAAAAGAATTAGAACCAGACAATATAAATGTCACAATTATTCATCCGTACCTGACTGCAACAAATTTTGGTCGTGACAGACACGCTCCAAAAACCGACGACTCAACCTGGCAAAGTCGCCCCGGCGTTCCACCAGCCGATCCACCAGAAAAGGTTGCTGGTGTTATTTTTGAAGCCCTTCAAAATGGAAATGAAGAAATCAGCCTGGTCCCTGTTAGATAATTATTTTGGCTGTTGTTGGGTTATACAGTGGATATTGCCGCCACCTAGCAAAATTTCCCGCGCTGGTATGCCGACGACTTCACGTTCAGGAAATAGCTCTCTCAATTGATTCAAGGCTTTTTCATCTTGTGGATCGTTAAATGTCGGCACGATAACACCACCATTAACAATGTAAAAATTAACGTACGAAGCAGCCAGTCTGGTCCCTTCTATCCGCGGCAAGGTGCCGTCAATCGCTTCAACCCCTTCGCTTTCCTCTTTTGTAATTAGAACTGGAGTCGGTATATGAAGTTTGTGAATTTCAAATTTGCGACCTTTTGCATCAGTTGCATTTGATAATATTTCAAAATTTTCATTTGATATGCTGTATTGCGGGTCAGCTTCGTCATCAGTCCAAGCCAACAACACAACGCCCGGACGCACAAAACAACAGATGTTGTCAACGTGTCCGGTTGTTTCGTCTTTATAAATACCGTTTTTTAACCAAATGACTTTTTCGGCCCCCGTATAGTAAATCAGCTTTTTTTCAATTTCACTTTTACCCATCGAAGGGTTTCGCCCTTCACTTAACAAACACTCTTCCGTCGTTATTATAGTGCCATCACCGTCCGTATGGATTGATCCGCCCTCCAGAACAAAATCTTTTGCAACATAACAATCTTTATTTTCAATATCGCAAACTTTCTTTGGGACTTGATCGTCTTTGTCCCATGGAAAATATAAGCCATTATATAGCCCACCCCAAGCATTAAACACCCAATCAATACCGCGAACAACACTATCAGCATTTTTGACAAATGTTGGCCCACAATCACGCATCCAAGAGTCATTATTACTCACCTCGACAACCCGAATATCATCCGGCAACACGTTTCTTGCGTTTAGGAATTGCCGTTGCGACACTCCAACTGTTATTGGTTCGAATCGACTAATCGCCGTTGCTACTTCGGCAAAAGCTTTCTGTGCCGGTCTAGCGCCTTCACGCCAATTATCCGGTCTTTCCGGCCACAGCATCCAAGTACCATCGTGAGGCTCAAACTCACCGGGCATATGAAAGCCATCATATTTTGGAATGGTGTTCAAGAGTTTCATTCTATGAATGCTTTCTTTTTTTCCAATTGCGCATAACAGCAACTTGACCAATTATTTCACCCACAACAATAGCCGATACTGAACCGATGATTAACCACTGGTCAGGAGCTAGGGAATTTGTCGTACTATCATAAGGGAAGAAAGTAAATATTAATGCAGCTATTAATAGGATAAGCGGTACAACTGATATCAACGTTATTACGAATTTACCCCCAAGTACTTTGAAAGGCCTTGATCTTTTCGGGTCGATTTTTCTGAGTTTCAAAAAGGCAGGGAACAAGAACAGGTATGAAGCAATGAATGTAACGACATTAAGTGCAAAGAATGTCCAGAATATATCGACATCGCCACCACTTTTTAGTAGATAGAAACCCCCAATTACCAAAGCCGATGCAAGCAAACCATTGATAATGTTAGCACCTTTCGGCATACCGTGTTTATTCTCGCTTGCAAATACTTTTGGCAAGCCTTTGTTTTTTGCGGCGTACTGTGCAACGTAGTTAACGCCCGGTGACCACGAAACAAGGTTGGTTATCATGGTGTACATAAATAGTAACCCGATTGTTATTATTACCCATCCGGTTGAAGAACCAACCAAAATACCTATTGCATCCAACAAACCCGAATCCAGGCTAAGTTTGTCGGCCGGAATTGCAACACTAATACCAAAGGCTGCAAACATATAAAAAGCAGCTATTAGAATGCCACCGATGATGATTGCTTTCGGGATTTCACGCTTTGGGTTTTTCATATCCTTCGAAAAGGCTGACATAACTTCAAAGCCAAGGAAATTGAAAATTATTATCGAAATAAATGAAAGTCCACCTAGTATTGATGCATTCGAGGTGACAGTCGAAACGGCAACCCCATGGTTTAATAATCCCCAAACACCTAGTCCGCCAATCGCGGCGATAATTATTATTTTTGCTATTGCACCACTGTTAATAATCCATTTACTTTCGGTTATCCTGTATGAGCTTAGGAATATTGCCAACCAAATAAACCCAAGTTGAACAATAAGTTCAACCGTAGGATCGAATGTATAGCCAAAAATTGTCGAATAAATAATTGTGAAAAGTGTTGCTAATGATGCAATCCAAAGCGGGAAGTTAATCCAGTAATACCAAGCAACTCTAGCGCCACTTCTAATCCCAAAGGCCTTTTTAACCCAGTCGAATAAACCACCTTCACCTTGATAAGCAGAGCCAAGTTCGGCACTGATTAAACCGTAAGGCAAGAAAAAAGCTAGAAATAGCAATCCCCACCAAAAATATTGCATTGGACCAATTGCAGCGGTTGGCACCACTGATTCAACTACTAACACAATACAGACTGACGCAAGTACAGCATCAAATAACCTAAACTTTCTTTTCTTTGGTTTAATCATTACAAACCCCCTCCTAAGGACATATTAATATTCATACTTGCCATAAATTCTTCTAGCGCACTTTTAGCACGCCTAGCGTCTTCATCTGATACATGTGTCTTCGGGATAAAATATACCAATAATGCCCGCATTGCACTCAAGCGGTTTTCTGCCTCGTCAAAAGCAATTGAACGATGGCCATCCATAACTTCGTCGGTGACCTCTTCGTCTCGTGACGCTGGCAAACAGTGCATAAACTTTACATTCGGACCAGCTATGTCCAAAAGCGCATTATTAACCTGATACTTCGGATAAAATATTCGCATTCTTTCTTCTTTTGAAAGTTCAGCCTCGTATAGACCATACCAAACATCTGTGTACACAAAATCAGCGCCTGATAAAGCTTCCTGTGCATTATCCGTAACCATAATACTTGCCCCAGATAATTCACAATTTTTTCGGCCTATTTCTTGTATTTCTGGTTTCATCTGGTGTCCTTCAGGTCCAAAGTGAACAAATTTCATTCCAAGTTTCGTAGTGATAAACATCAATGAAACACACACCTGCGTCGCATCGCCAACAAAAACAACTTTGCAATCTTCTATATTTTTACCTTCTGGTATATTCTCTACCATAGTTATGGCATCGCCAATTTCCTGAGTTGGATGATTATAATCAGACATGCCGTTAATAACTGGAATCGTCGAATTGTTTGCCAATTCAACTATGGTCTGATGTTTTTGAACGCGAGCCATCAATATATCGACAAGACGTGATAAAACTCGTGCCGTATCTGCAACCGTTTCATGCCCACCTAACTGAATTTGTCCTGGTGCCAAATATTGTGCGTGACCACCTAACTGTGTCATCGCGGTTTCAAAAGATACCCTTGTCCTGGTCGAAGATTGTTCAAATATCATCCCCAGAGTCTTGTTTTTTAGCAAGGGTGGGTAATAACCTTTTTTGACGCAATCCTTTAAACGCAACCCAAGTTGGATAATCTCTGTAATTTGTTCTTTTGTAAAATTGTTTGTATCAATAAAGTCTTTTTGGGCCATATTTTTTTAAATTTTTAAAATTGTTATGCTTATACCATACACTTTGGAATCGTTACCGTCAATCAAACTAGTGTAAAGTAATAGTTGTTCCGACAGCCCCGTCAATGGCTTCAGACGCACTTTCAAGTGATGCAATTATTGCTTTGCGCCCTGGTTTATTTACGAACTGGACTGCTGATTTTACTTTTGGTAACATACTTCCTGCTGGGAAGTGACCTTGACCTATATATTCTTTCATTTTAGCAACAGTCACATTATGAATAGCTTTTTGTTGTGGTGTTCCGTAATTTATCGCTACCGAA
Source organism: uncultured bacterium (assembly GCA_903866605.1). Taxonomy (GTDB): domain Bacteria; phylum Patescibacteriota; class Saccharimonadia; order Saccharimonadales; family Saccharimonadaceae; genus UBA1547. The sequence goes on from CAIPOF010000018.1 coordinate 22,843, forward strand.
TCAACGGCGGTTAATATGATCAGACTGTCAGCCTCAATCAAATCAGCTAAAACTGCAGCACTATAATCTTTGTCTATTACCGCTTCAACGCCATGCAAGTCTTCGTTATTGGTCATTGCTACTGGTACACCACCACCACCTGCAGCTATAACAACAAAACCACTATCAACTAGTTTAATAACAGCATCTTTTTCGATAATATCTAATGGTTTTGGTGAAGGTACTACTCTACGCCAACCACGACCAGAGTCTTCTTTGACGATAAATCCTCGAGCTTTGGCATCATTTTGTGCCTCTTTTTCCGTTTCATAATACGGTCCAATTGGTTTTGTTGGATTTTGAAATGCATCATCATTTTCATCAACAAGCATCTGTGTAATAATCGTTACCACAGTATTATTTAATCCGTCTTTTTTCAGTTCATCCGTTAATGCTTGCTGTAACCAATAACCGATTGAGCCTTGGCTCATGGCGACGCAACTATCCAAAGGTAACGTTGGGACTTCACTAGTATTAATTGCCTCTTCATGTATAACAATATTGCCCACTTGCGGGCCATTACCGTGGACAATAACAATCTGATGTCCCGCCTTTATCAGTGGCGCTAACGCCCTCGCAGTTTCACCGGCAATTTTCTGTTGAGCCTCGGCGCTTGCTTCGCCTTTTTTTTGAAGTGCGTTTCCACCAAGAGCAATAACTATCCGTTTTTTATTTGTTTCCATGGTTAAAGTATAACAAATAAACAATTAAATAATTCTTTTTAGACATAAATAGTATATTTCAAGCTTTTGGACAAATCGCAGTCCTAATGATAGCCCAGGATGCAGTTTACGGACATTTTCAATTTTAAGTCGAGCAAATGAGAGGTGGCATATGTTTGTGTATATTAATATTCACTTTTAATTACGAAAAATGAACCCCGAATTGTTCCAGCTAGTTTAGATTTTTGCCTAGCGAACTTGAATTTCTGTTCAAGTTCTTTCGGAACATTCATACCCTCTGATAGCTTAAAGCCGACGGCTCGCTTTTTAGGGTCATTAACCGTATACATAACATTAACTTCCAGGCCGTCTTCATAGAATACATAGGCCCATTTAATATTTTCCACTTGGAAACGTGAAGTTTCTAAGGGTTTAGCCGAAAATTCAATATTACGTTCTTGCTTTAAAATTTTGTTTACATAGCCAATGGTCTCTGTATCCTCACTAGCAGGTATAACCGTGAATTCATGATTGTATTTGTTCATGAAGTAACGTGCGTCATTAGCGCGTAACCCAGCCAACGCTTTCGCTATGGTTGAAGACTCTAAACCGATAGTAGATACATCAGTAAAATCAACCTTATAGGACATTTTCTTCCTCCTTATCTCATCTTATGGCAAGCCGCCAGATAATATCGACAATAGTCATAACGACCACAAATAAAACTATTTCCCAAGTAGTCCTTTTATGTACAGACACAAAGACAACTAATATAGCCAGAGCTAAAGCAACATATAGCAACTGAAGGACCCACGTATAGACCGGTATTCCTAGGAACGAATATTTTAAGAAATCTGTCATACACTAATTATACGCTTATAACCTAAAAGCCGGCCGAACACTGTCAATTAGTTTAATGACATCAGAATTTTGTTGCCCGCGATCATCTGCGCCTAAAAGATCACCAACGATAGTAACCCGCTTGTCACCAACATTAATAATGCTAGAAAAAAGAATGCAAGCGCCCGCATCAGACGTCAAACCAGTCTTGATTCCATTAATACCATCCTTGCCAATCAGAGCGTTCCCATTTGATATAGTGCCTACGTTTGGTACCGTCACCTGCTTCATCGCCACAATGGATGCCAGGGTCGAATTTGTTAACGCCAGCTTTCCTATCATTATCAAATCACTGGGGCTACTTACATTTCCTGATAATAGTCCACTCGTATCAACTACCTTCGTCTGAGTAAGGTCATTGTCAGTCAGCCAGTCATTCGCAGCACTTAAATATGCATCGACCGATCCATATGCCCACACTGCAAGTGTAATTGAGTAATTGGCTGCTGATGGTAATATCATAGTTTCAAGTGCTTGTCGTTCTGTCATTGAACCACCAATACTAACCGGTTTAACTGCAGCCCCAGCAGCCAGTTCTTGGTTATAGATTTCTTGGTCGGACTGAGTGAATTTAATATTTGGTCCATCCTCTTCGTCAATAAGTGGCTTTTTTTGTAATATTACAAGCGCAGTAATAATTTTTGCCAGACTGGCGATTGGACGAGCAGATTGGTCACCATATTTTGCAAGTACTCCGTTATAACCTGTCGCACCGACCGCTCCACTCCCATTGACCGGCCAAACCGGTTTCAATACGGGACGAGGTAATGATGAACTAACCGATTTTTTCGTCAACGACGGCATGATTTTTTGTTTGTATGCAACATATAACCCAAGGATTATCGTAAAGACAACCAAAAAAAGTAATAAAATCAGATATTTATAATGAGTTCTTAGCGACTTGGATTTCATTTGTTTTATCTATGTATTATACAATTAATATTCATATGATTTTCAGATAACATAAAAACACTATTAGCGAATCATAGTGCTTATGCTTGGCTCAGCATAACGGTCTTGAACAACAATTAATTACTGACTATCGAAACTACAACAGCTCGACAATCTTATAAGTTTGATCCGTAACGCATTCGGTAGCGATTTAATCTTTGTTTTTGGGATATATATCGCGACAGCAAAATAAATACGGGGGTTAACGTGACCAATGATAACGATATGGGAAGTGGTATTATTGGCACTATTTCGCCTGAAGATGAAATTGTGCCTACCCTAACAGTGTAAAAGGTAAAAATCATAAGAACAGGCGCTATGATAAAGGAGAATGTCCAAATATAAAACGATGCCACAGGCTTACCGAACTTGAATGCTTCTCGCCTATTCTGCTCCAAGGGCTTAGTAATGTTCGCGAGTTTATTACCGATGGATAGCCCAACTTGCAGAACAAGTTTGTGGATTTCCATATTTATGTATGTGTTAATAGCCGACCCTGCTAAGACGGCATTTTGCTGTCTATAGTATAGATAAACATGGTTATCCACAAATTCAATCGTAAAACTAGTCAACTTTTCTAAAACTATCTCCATAATATCTGGGGCCAAATATATAAAAGCGTTAATATCATCACCTGCTGCCACGTATGCATCGATGAATTCACTAAAATCACCCTCGAGCTTAACACGTGTTGCAACATCATTAGGATATACAGGCTTGTCAGTAGCCATTAGTGCTTGAATGCCACTGTTCAGCCTTGGGACTACTAAAGCATGAGGTACAAAATAAGGCAGGCTTATATCGATAACGTCGCTATAAGCCACCATAGGTTTTGCTTCATCAGTTTGCCCTTTTTGCAAGGCGCCTTCGTGAGCCTGTCGTAAAGCTGCCGGATAGTAAGACGCTATGCTATGCGTCATCGTAAAGCCATTAGGAAGTTTGTAAGTCGCAACGCCAAACTGCATTTCTGAATCATCCGGGTTAACTAGCAAGCCGCTGTCACTGCCGTCCGTAGGCTGGCGCTCGACATAGCTTATGGCATGATTTTGCATCGCCAGTTCCTTGATATTGTCCATGTTGAAATCTGTACCGACGGGTGGGTCAATTGTCATCTCTAAAACCTTTTGATTTTCGTTAAACGTATGTTTTGATTTTAGCATACATAAAGTCACGCCGTCATTTCCGACCGGAGAGATGTCCCATATATATCAAAAACAAAAAATCCAGTAGCGTTGATGCTTACTGGATAGTCTGTAAAATATATAATCTTGGCTCACCACGATAGATGAAGTCATAACCGTAGTTAAACAGGATTTCCAGAATATTTAATAGGCTAAGCTCAGACTTATTAAGATATGTCGACTTTTATATCTCTACATTTCCCACTTCTGGCGTAACAAGTTGAAGAATCTGTGAAATCGTCTTATTTGTATCCTCGAACAAGATTGTGTGCATGCCAAGACTCGCAGCTCCTTTGATATGTTCGGGCTTATCATCAATGAAAACAATCTCTTCCGGTCCTACTTTTAATTCATTTAATGCCAGTTCAAAGATTTCTTTCTGTGGCTTTGCTAATCCCACCTGCCAAGAATAGATGATAGGTTCAAACCCACTTTCTTTATTGATCCCCGCCCGGGCATGCTCCGATGCATAAATCGCAATAGTATTTGATAAAACAGCTGTTTTAATACCATTCAGCCTTATCTCATCAAGAAAATTTAAAAATTGAGTATTAGGCCGTCTTTGTTTGCTATACGCTCTTGCAAAGTAAGAAAAGATGTCTTTAGGCGCATCATAACCTAAATCTCTTTTAAGGTTAGCGATGAACTCTTCTTCTGAAATATATTTTATTTCCATAATTGAGTAGTGAGCTTTATTGATTTCTTTTGCCAACTCAATGTGAACATTCAATTCATCAACCAGCAATTCATTAAATGTCTTATTATTCTCTTCATTCCTCACAAGAAGAACATCTCCAATATCAACCAATAGCCACTTAATCTTTGATGTCATATATTCATAATAGCAAAAGGGTGATTCCGATTCTAATTTAGGGTATAAAAAATAAGAACCGAATTAACAGTTCTGACTTTATCGATTATGGTCTGGCTCCGGCGACTGGACTCGAACCAGTAACCTCGAAGTTAACAGCTTCTTGCTCCACCATTGAGCTACGCCGGAATAATATTTTACTATGCTACAGAACAAGAGATATTATATACTTTACCTCTTATATTAGTCAACTATAATGTTATATTTTTAAACTATTTCTTTGAAAAAATTGATTTAATTTTGCCCATAAAACCCGTTGATTTTGGTTGCTCCATAACTGTCTGAGGTTCTTGGGTAGTCTCAGGCTGTGGCATATCTTCAACTACTGGAGGCTGAGCAAAATCTGATTGAGGTGGAGTTGACATTGGTGGTTGAGAGAACCCGTCTACTGATTGTGTCGGGGTTTCTAAAACTGGTGGCACTGGTGGTACCGTTGGTGAAATTGGTGGTGTCTCGACTTGTGGTGGTACACTTGGGTTGTTTTCGGGAATATTTTCATTATCCGGTTGCATATTTCCTCTTTCCTATTTGAATTGATTTTGTTCTAATATCTAATATAACAAATTAAACGCTAGAGTTATACAGTTTTTTTGAATTAATGTATAATACGCTCATGGATAATTCATACTATATAAATTCAAGTGACACAACAACAACAATTAATGATCCGGCATTAGCAGCAGGGCTAGCACTATCAATTTTTTTGTTTGCTTTAGTGCTTTTTGTAGTGCTATACGTATTTTCTGCAATTTGCCTAGGACGAATATTTAAAAAAGCCGGTAAAGAATTTTGGCCTGCCTGGGTACCTTTCTATAACTCGTGGGTACTATTTGAAATAGGTGATCAAAAGGGAGCTTACATATTATTCCAATTTGTCCCCTTCGTTGGCCAAATAATTTTCATGGTATTCCAGTTTATTGCTATGTATAATGTTGGACTTAAACTTGGTAAAAGTGGGGCTTTTGTTCTGTGGGGTATTTTCTTGGCACCAGTCTGGTATGTTTGGTTAGCATTCGATAAGTCACGCTGGAACAACAGCGCAATACCTGCAAAACCCGCAACATCCACAGCTCCAACGAACACAGATCAGCAATAAACAACATCGGAATTAAAATACATTTATAATTAAGTGTTTTCTTTGACGTAATCTATTAATCGCGTTTTCATAGCAACATGTGCACCATCTAGACCCAAAACTTTCAGCGCACCGACTAATACATACAACTCATCCAACGTTTCTGAACTGTGCACTTTATCTAGTTCATCAAATTTACTAGTTACAGCGTTAATAATCCACTTTTCCTGAGCAGGAGTTGGAGTTTTGTTTAATGGTGCGTCATCCAAATGAGTTGTTACTACCTCTAATGATCTGGCCGAACGATCACGTTTTCGTAAATAGCCTTTTACCAATAACCCATCAATATGAACTGCTACAGTTGAAACCGACTTATAACCCAGGGCTCGCATAATTTCGCGATAGCTTGGGCCATAGCCATGACCTTGAATAAAACTATCAACGTAATTTAGTAGTTCTCTTTGACGTTTGCTTGATCGAATATTAGTTGCCATGTAATTTACTACTTTTTTTACTTTCCCTACCATCTACTATATACCACCTACTACCTACCACCACCGCGGCTAGTCCCCACCAAATGATAGCAACCGTATCATCAACCCAGACGGGTAATAATACGCCAATTATTGCTAGCCCAACACCACTGGCAAAAACTCCCAGTGCCAACCAATCATCTCGCAGTCTCCATAATCTAATCATTAGTGATACAAAAATATATAAAAATATAGCTAGGCCTAACCAACCGACTTCATGGGCAATAAACAAATATTGGTTTTCAATTATTTCTGACTTACCCCCAATTATTGAAGCCGACCCTGTACTGCCAATCCCTGCGCCCAATGGTTGATGAATTAATTGATTAAACCCATCAGCTATTGAACTGGCGTGGCCTTCATTTGAATTTACGCTACTACCGCCATTTGGATTTTCGTGCAAAATAACATTCGACATAAAATCTGTGTTACGAACAATAAATAATCCACCACATATGATTACTGTTAACAAGGTTACAATTATCCACATTTTTGTGGATAACTTACGAAAAACAGTGGCAACCAGAACGATAATAATAGCCACTGCTGTCGCAATCATCGCACTGCGCGAATAACTAGCCCACAGAACAACCAGTCCGCTAACAGACAAAATAGCAACGGCGGCAATCTGCCACTTATTTTTTAGACCCTTTATTTTTACAATTGCGGCTACTAATAAAATTAGTACTAAACCTGCATAAGCCCCTAATGGGTTTGGACCCCTAAGAGTACTGCTAATTCGAACAAATTCATGATTTTGATCAACAGTCAGATATGGACTAATCGTGTTTATGCTATAACCAATATATTTCAAAATATCATGAGGTAATATAAAAACTTGTAAAATTCCAAATACTAACACGACTAATGCACCGGCAATACCAACACGAATAAATAATTTTCTTTCTATTGGATATAAACACATAGCAATATAAACCAAACCAAAAAATAATAAATAACGTAAATCAATTGCCAAACCTGCAATACCTGCAGTCAACCCTTGATTCAAATATAATAATAAAACCAAATGCAATACTGCATAAGCAATTATTGCGATAATTATTGGGTCGCGCAAAATATTGAATTTCTTGGTTTTATATAGCAAATATAGAGCCATAACGCCCGCAATCAGCATTAATATTTCTTTCCATGATTTAATTAGTAAACTGTAA
>CAIPOF010000019.1 GCA_903866605.1 uncultured bacterium
TCTGCGAGCAGATTTCATATTCTCAGTTTAGCATAAGTAATATTTTCATGTCTAGATATAAGGGATTCGGATGTTCGGATCCTGACCACAGCAATAAAAATTGAGCCCAAAAGAACTCAGTTTTTATTTGGCTGAACATATGGGTCTGATACCTAAATCTTAATTACACGACTTCATATTAGTCGTCTTTTTTTGTGTATTCAAGCACAGAATCCCAGTTATCAATAACTATGATTTCATCATCAATTATATTGTTTTCGTGGTTTGATCCACCTGTAAACAGAATCCGATTTGCAACAATATCTTTCATGGCATCAAGCACATCAATACGATCATCTATAAAGTAAGTCAATTGAAGTTGTTGTGCAATAGGTGCTTTATCTGCTCGTTCACGACAAAAATATACATTTGACCGATTAAAGTCAATCTCATTGAAAAATTTTTGATTATCTAACCATTGAAGTATCACATCTTCGGCATACTCAGGACATCTTGAGATAATAAAAATGTTATCATTTCCAAATAACTTGACTAAACTTTTGATAGTTTTGAATGCACTTCCGAGCGGCTCAACAGCAAGGTATTCATCAACAGTTCTAGACTTAGCTGTCTTACTGCGTATCACACCTTCAATGTCGATTCCTATTCTTGATATATGATCCATATACTATATGATATCAAATTACACTTCGTAATGATTTAGATAGTGTGACTACATGTTTGACTTTAGTTCGAATATATACTTGGCTGGGATGGAGAGATTCGAACTCCCGAATGCCAGGACCAGAACCTGGTGCCTTACCACTTGGCCACATCCCAATATGTTTTATTCTATAACACCCTTCCCTCGCTGTACAGCAAATATTTATATTAATGTATCTATATAAATTTTACAAAATATCTAAATGGTCTGCTATTATTATGATGTATGGCTAACCTAACCCTTGTTGCAGAATTTATTACTTTTAGTCTAATTGTTTGGTTCGCCGGAGTTTGGATCACCCGGACAACCGATGCAATTGATACCAAATATAAGCTAGGTAGTGCTTTCGGCGGTTTGCTAATTCTGGGGATTGTAACGAGTTTGCCAGAAATAGCCGTAGTCGTTACAGCTGCAATGCAGCATCACTTTGATATAATAATCGGAACTTTGATTGGTGGAATCGCTTTGCAGACTGTTGTTTTGGCTATCTTGGATTTTAGAAGTGGTTCAAAACGGGCTCTGACTTTTTCGGCGGCCTCATTAACACTGGTGCTAGAAGCAAGTTTTGTCGTTCTTGTTACGGTCGCATCATTATTAGCTATTAAAACCCCATTGGTAATTACTGGTACCTCAATTAGTTTAGCCTCAATATCAATTGTCATACTTTGGCTGGTTGGACTTTGGATTGTCTTCAAAGCAAGGAATGGTTTGCCATGGATTGCCGAGGCAATTAATGCATCACCTGGACGTAAACACCATGAACGTCGGGCTGTAATAAATCACCCATCGCTAAAATCTGCCAGTATGATCAAAGTTTTTGGTATTTTATCGATTGCAAGTATAGCCACGCTTATCGCAGGTTATGGACTGGCAACAACTGGTAACGATATCGCAGTCGCTTTTCATATCAATGGAGGTCTATTTGCAGCAACATTTATTGCCCTGGCTGGGGCTTTGCCAAACATTAGTACTGGACTAGCATCAATAAAGATTGGCGATTATAGCTTGGCAATGAGTGATATATTTGGTGGTAATGCATTTATGCCAGCACTTTTTATTGTCTGCGATATTATTGCTGGCGGCGTGGTTCTTAAGTACGCATCTTCGGTTGATATTTGGTTTGCGGCTCTTGGAATTCTTTTGACAATTATATATGCTATTGGCTTAATCGTTCGTCCGAGACACATTTATTTTCGTCTGGGGGTTGACTCATTATTTGTAGTTTTGATATATATTGTTGGCGTATCGATAATAACTCTTTAGCTGAAAAAGCTTATGTACATAATTGAGTCTAGTTGTAATTTTATTATTGCATTAGTATACTAATGCACTGGATGGTTGATGTAATTATTGGACTTCAGCGAGGCGACGAGGGTAAGGGTCGTTTTGTTGATATGCTTTCTGAAACCCACGATATTGTGGCGCGATTTAACGGTGGTAATAACGCTGGACATACGGTAGTTTTGCCCGATGGTCGTGATTTAGCGCTGCATTTGGTACCATCTGGAATTGCCCATCCGCATGCAATGAATATTATTGGTAACGGTACATTGATAAATCCGGTGAAACTTAATGAAGAGATTGCTGACATTCGCAGCAAGGGTATTAATGTGTCACGGGATAATTTAAAGATTAGCTCGGCGGCCCATTTGATACTTCCCCATCACATTTATGACGACGAAATTCGTGAATCCGGCAAGGGAGGTCAAGGCAGTACCAAAGCCGGAATTGCTCAAGTTTCATCTTATAAAGCAATGCGAACTGGGTTAAGAATCGAAATAATTAAAAATAACCTTAAAAAACTTGAAACTATTATATTCGAAAGCCTAATCGCCCAGCAGCCGATTCGTAAGGCAGTCGGGCTACCAGATATTGATGAAAAAGAAGTAACTGGAATTTATATCAAAAATGCGAAATTATTGGTTGAGTTTATCACTGATACGGTTTTTTATTTAAACCAAGAATTACGCAAACCAAAACCAGCCAGAGTTTTAGCCGAAGGCGCGCAGGCATTCCTGCTGGATATAGATCACGGTATGTATCCATATACCAGTTCATCATCGACGACTTCTGGCGGAGTATCGACTGGTCTGGGAGTGCCACCATCCTATATCGATAAAGTATACGGCGTCGCCAAAGCTATCCAATCACATGTTGGGGGTGGCCCATTTGTTACTGAAATTACAGATGAAAAACTTTTGAAACAACTGCATGGCGATATGAGGACAATCGATGCAGAAAAAGGCACAACTACTGGTAGAGTAAGGCGTTTAGGTTTTTTTGACTTACCTCAAATTCGACGAGCACAAATGGTTAACGGTGAAGAGGATAAACAAACAATGGCCCTATCGAAATTAGATTGGGTTCAAAGGTTTGGAGAAAAAATTCCAATATGTGTGGCTTACGAACGAAACGGCAAAATTCTTGAAATTGCACCAGATGCGGCCTATAAACTTCAACAAAGCACACCGCAATATGAATATCTCCCTAACTGGCAAGAAGACATAAGAGAGATTAGAAAGTTTGATAAGTTGCCAATAAATGCCCAGAAATATATTGAATATATTGAAAAAAAAACTGGGGTAACAATATCTATGATTGGTGTCGGGCCACAACGAGATCAAGTAATTATCCGTTAGTAAAACACTAGAAATTTTGTCTAGGTTGTAGTATAATTAGTATGATAAGTATGAAATTATTATATATCCGAAAGAGAAACAATTATTCATGAAGCATTTAGTTAAATATTTTAAACCATATATATTTTTGCTGATTATTTTGCTTTTTTTGGTTTGGGGCCAGGCATTTGTTAATCTGTCGTTACCGGACTATATGGCAAAGATTATCACTGACGGTATTGTCAAAAAAGATTTAGCGGCTGTCTGGAGCAATGGTGCTTCTATGTTATTACTTACCCTTTTGGGTGGTGTCTTTACTATTTGTGTCGGGTTTTTGGCTGCCAGGATATCTACAGGTTATGTCCGTCGACTACGAGAAGCAGTTTTTATGAAGGTGGAGCGGTTTTCGTTAAATGAGTTCAATAGTTTTTCTTCATCATCTTTGATTACTAGGTCAACAAACGATATGCAGCAAATTCAAAATGTCATGGCAATGGTCCTGAGGATGGCACTTTTGGCACCTTTTATGGGTGTGGGGGCAATTATCAAGGCCTATCAATTGGCTCCATCGATGACATGGATTATGCTAGGCGCAATAGGCGTGATGGTACTGATGATAATTTTATTATTTCTGGTTGTCATACCAAAATTTACAACTATTCAAAAACTTGTCGATAAATTGAGTTTGCAAACTCGAGAAATGTTAACAGGCGTTAGGGTCATTCGAGCCTACAATAACGACGAAGCTCAACAAGAAAAGTTTGACAAAACCAACGTGGAATCAACAAGGTTAAACATTTTCGTAAACCGTGTCATGACACTTATGATGCCAATTATGACACTTGTCATGGGGCTGGCATCGATGGCTGTTGTTTGGCTTGGGGCATATTTAATAAATGACGGAAGTTTGCAAGTCGGAAGTTTATTCGCATTAATGCAATATGTTATGCAAACGATTTTCGCCTTCCTAATGATTTCGATGATATTCATTATGGTGCCTCGGGCTGCGGTGTCGGGTCGACGTGTCAATGAAGTCCTGGCGACAGAGCCTACGATTGTTGAGTCACTATCCCCTTCTCATTTGCCAGAAAAAATAAGCGGCGTAGTCTCATTTGATAAGGTCAGTTTTGGCTATGTTGGATCTGAACAACCAGTTTTATCAAATGTCTCATTTACCGCCGAATCAGGTCAAACAACGGCAATAATTGGTGGTACCGGTAGTGGCAAATCAACAGTTATAAATCTTATACCTCGTCTTTATGATGTTTCGAGTGGCTCTATCACGATTGATGGCTTTGATGTTCGCAATTTGCCTCAAGCCGAACTGCATGATCATATCGGTTATATTCCGCAAAAAGCATCACTATTTTCTGGAACTGTCGGAAGCAACATCGCCTATGGACAACCTGGAGCAGATGAAAATCAACTAAAAAAAGCGGCGGCTACAGCCCAGGCTAGTGAGTTCATCAATGATTTGCCAAAAGGGTTAGATAACCCAATCTCTCAGGCTGGCAGTAATATATCTGGTGGACAAAAACAGCGTTTATCAATTGCCAGGGCACTTGTTAAAAAACCTGAAATTTATTTGTTTGATGACAGCTTTTCGGCACTTGACCTTAAAACTGATTCTGCCTTACGCGCAGCGCTAGAAAAAGAAATATCAAAGGCAACCTTGATAATTGTGGCTCAGCGCATCAGTACGATTATGCATGCTGATAAGATAATAGTTCTAGATATGGGAAAAATAGTTGGCATCGGAACACATAAAAAGCTTCTGAAAACATCCTCAGTCTATCGAGAAATTGCACAGTCGCAGTTGTCGGCCGGTGAACTTCAGGGAGAAATTTGATCATGGAAAAGAAACAACCACAGAAACAACCGATGATAGGCCTTAGGGGTGGTCCTATGAGAATGGGCGGCAAAGTCGAAAAACCCAAAAACTTTAAAAAGACAATGCTAAAAGTACTTAAATACCTTCGTCCATATTGGATATATATGGCCTTTGTCGCAATATGCGCAATTATTAGTACTGCATTTGCGATTGCCAGTCCTAAGGTCCTAGGCAATATGACTGATGAGATTATAAAAGGGTTATTTAGTCCATTCGGTATTAATTTTGGAAATATATCAGTAATTGGATTCTGGCTAATTGGTCTGTATCTTGTCAGCGCAATATTTAGCTATATTCAAAGTTGGATAATGACATCAATCTCCCAGAAAATTACTTACAAATTCCGTCGAGACATATCAGAGAAAATAGGTAGATTGCCTTTGCGCTATTTCGATAGACATGAAAATGGAGATATCGTTAGCCATATTACAAATGATGTCGAGACAATCAGCCAAAACTTGAATCAAAGTATGACGCAACTTATAACTTCGGTGATTATGATCGTTGGAATTCTTGTCATGATGCTTTCAATCAGTTGGCAGTTAACATTAATTGCTGTCCTAGTCTTACCAATTAGTATGGTACTGATAACTATTATCGTTAGGCGATCGCAGCGTTATTATACTAAACAACAGGCTGCTTTAGGTGAAATTGATGGCCATATCGACGAGATGTTCTCAAATCACCCCATTGTAAAAACCTACAATGGCGAGAAACAAGCAATTAAAACCTTTAATCATATTAATGCAAAGTTGCATGATAGCGGTTGGAAGTCACAGTTTTGGTCTGGTTTGATGATGCCGATTATGCAATTTATCAGCAACCTCGGTTATGTTGCAGTGGCAATAGTTGGTGGTTGGTTAGCCATAAATGGTAAAGTTACCATTGGTGATATTCAGGCTTTTATACAGTATATGAATCAATTTACTCAACCAATTTCACAAACAGCAAATATTGCAAATATTCTGCAAGCAACGGCTGCTGCTGCAGAACGTATATTTGAGTTTTTAGATGCAGATGAAGAAAAAAAGGAAGAATCCAGACAATTAATAGCGCCAGAATCTGTTAAAGGCGAAGTTGTGTTTGATAAGGTCTATTTCGGATATGACAAAGATCAGCCAATTATTAAAGACTTTTCTGTTCAAATCAGGCCAAAACAAAATGTAGCAATCGTCGGTCCGACTGGTGCGGGCAAGACAACGATTGTCAACCTACTGATGAGGTTTTATGATATTGACAGTGGCGCAATCAAAATTGATGGCGTTGATATCAGCACGATGAATCGTCATGATGTCAGGGGGATGTTCGGGATGGTATTGCAAGACACTTGGCTGTTCCAGGGGACAATAGCAGAAAACATTGCTTATGGAAGGCCAGACGCATCACATAAAGACATCGTCGCTGCTGCCAAGGCTGCCCATGTCGATCATTTAATTAATACCTTGCCAGAAGGCTATGAAACTATTATTAGTGAGACGGCGGACAGTATCTCGGCTGGCGAGAAACAGCTTCTCACTATTGCCAGGGCCATTTTAGCTGATTCACCGATGTTAATCTTAGATGAAGCGACAAGCTCGGTCGACACACGTACAGAACTTCTAATTCAATCAGCTATGGGTAAATTGAGTCATGGGCGAACAAGTTTTGTCATTGCTCATCGCCTGTCAACGATTAGAAACGCTGATGTCATTCTGGTTATGCGAGACGGAAATATTATTGAACATGGAACGCATGAGGGCCTCTTGAACCAAAAGGGCTATTATGCGGATCTTTATAATAGTCAATTTTCGAACGAATAGAATAGGTATTTAATTCTTACCAGCAATCAATTGATTGTCAATAATGCTGGTATATATTAGATAATATGGTAATCTAAAATTGAATGAAAGAAATTATTAAATCTAGTCATTCAAAATTATATTTCATCATCTGTTGCATATCAGCAACTATTATTTGTACATTTTTGTCATGGATTCTTTTTGCACACCCATTAAATAGTGACAAAACATTCAAAATTAAGAAATTCCCAAAACCAACCACAGTGACAAATTTGGCTGTTACTAGACGGCCAGAAGTAATAAAGGCCAATATGATATTAGCCCCAGACTATTCGCTGCCGCCGATTCAAAATGACATGGCGCCTGTCGTTTATAGGCTTTTGACTAATCAAAAGATTGTTTTTTTGGGTATTGACGATGGAATGTTCAAAGACCAGTCTGTTATTGACATTATGCAACAGAATAATATAAAAGCCTCCCTGTTTTTAACTAAGTCGGCTATTTCAGGTAACCCTGATTTTTTTAAGCAATTGACGGCTCAGGGTTCATTTGTTGAAGACCATACCATCAGTCATGATACTAAAATGGTCACTGACGAAGACTATAGCCAACAAAAAGCTGACATTTGTGGCATGGCTGATTACGAAGAGCTACATTACGGTCGTCGTCCAACATTATTTCGTCCTCCTGGTGGCGCATATTCTGACTCTTTGCGACAAGCTGCTGCTGATTGTGGTATGAAAGCTATCATAACGTGGGTCGCCAAAGCCAACGGCGGTTTAATGCAGTATCAAATAGGTGACAAACTACGACCTGGCGATGTTGTCTTGATGCATTTTCGCCCAGAGTTTGCATCGGATATGAAGTCATTTGTTGAGGCTATGAAAAACAGTGGGCTTCATACTGCCCTTCTTGAAGACGCAATATAACGAGAATCTACAAATCCTATAACAAAAAACTTTTTTTGTTTTTCTATTGACTCGTGCAGTTGAGCGCATTGTATACTAGATATAGTCATGTGGGTACTGGTGCAAACCTTTCCACCTTCAGGCTTAAAAGCCCACCATAAACGTTGTTATACTGCCTAATTGCAGTCACTAGTAAACGAAAAATATAATACTGATTGTCATCTGACAAACAGCAACAGATCATCGATTGAACGGTCTCGATCTTCTAAATGATTTTTTCAACCAATCCGTTCGCTGGTTATTTATAAAATACCAGTATAGTTATTAAAATTATTTTTTGGAGGTGGATATGGCTAATAAAAAAATTAATGAAAAAGTCACAGTAACGTCCCTAGGTTTTAGGAAAAATTTAAATGTCTATCCTCGTTGCATGGAGTTTAATGGTAAGACCTATAAATTTATTGATTCCGGTTTAAGCTACTTAGTCAGATATGGTGAACGTTTAGCAGAGTTTATCACGTTATCCGATGGCAAGGCTGATTTCTATTTGCGAAGTGATAATCGGGGTGCAAGTTGGACTTTACTTAGCATTTGCTCATAGTCTATGTGATACGGACTAGTTGGTAGTAATTGGTCGTGTTTCCGCTTCCCCATCTTACTGTGTCTTTGACGGTTTTACCTAGCAGATTTTGCCCTAGCGGACTCAAGGTTGATATCCGTCCGTCGCTTGGATCGGCCTCAACGCTGTTAACGATCTTGAATCTGAAAAAGTGCCCCCGTCTGTCGATCAAATCGACAACTGAACCTATTGCAACTTGGAAGTGGGTTCGTTTTGTTGGCAACAATTTGGATGTTGATAGTATCATTTTTTTATCGTCTAGTTTAGACTCTATAATATCCAAATCTGCTAAGGCCTCTATACGACTTAACCTCTCGTCTCGACCCATCGTTTTGTCCAGCTCACGTAATGATTGCAAAACTTTTTGTTTATCATTTTCAAGTTGTATGATATTCTTTTTTAGTTCTTTCATTCCCTTTTTGCTAAGAAGGGTAATTTTGTCTTTGCTGATGGTGGTGTTCATAATGAATCCTCCTCTTTTATTGTTTGTATTACAATTATGACACTATAAACTGAAACAAAGCTTAATAGTCATCACTCTATAATGTGGCTATTATTAATTAAAAACTTTATAATAAAAAGGAATAAATGAAAGATATTTTAGTAATTGTAAAACGAAATTTTCTATCACCTATTGTGATAGCAATTTTGATTTTAGCAACGATTTTATTGATATTAAATGAGCCACGTGACGCCTGGTTTTTGTCTATTGTCATTGCACTTAATACTTTTTTGGCAATTGTTCAGGAAATTAGGGCAGAACGGGCTTTAAAAAAGCTGGAACTTATGAGCGCTCCATTCGCCCATCGTTTGCTATCTGATGGCACGTCAGAAGAAATATTGTTTGATAAACTGGCTGTTGGTGATGTAGTCTCCTTACGTTTAGGGGACGAAGTACCGGCAGATGGCGAAGTTATCTCAAGCGAAGGCCTGGAAACTGATGAAAGTATCCTAACCGGTGAATCTGCATCAGTTGAAAAACCAATAAAATCAATTATTTATGCAGCTAGTGCTGTCATCGCAGGCGGGGCAAAAATGAAAGTGATAGCCGTTGGTCCGGATACCAAAATTGGTATGATGTCGTCGACGTTGAAGCGATACAAACCAGAGCTGACACCTATCCAGCACTCTATAGCTCGGGCTATTTCATTTTTAACTTTTGGTGCTCTTGGACTAGCAGTATTAATCTTTGTTGTTTATTATTTTTCAGGCAAGGACGCAGTCTTAATTTTTAAAACAATCACCTCTGCGGCAGTTGTAATAGTACCAGAGGGTTTATTACTAGCAAGTTCCTTACTTTTAGCCTATGGCTCATTGAAGCTTGCGCAGGCCAAGGTTTTACCTCAAAAATTAGCGGCAATAGAAGCTATGGCGTTACTGGACATATTATGTGTTGATAAAACCGGTACATTGACAAGTGACAAGATAAAATTTGAAAATTTTGAGAAATTCGAAAAAACTGGCATGCCATTAAATGAACTTATTGGCATCGTTGCCAAAGAAACAAGTAGTGGCAGTGCCACCGGTGAAGCAATCATAGAAGGACTTGGTACTCCGAATGAATACCAGGTATTGCAAATATTAGCTTTTTCATCAAGTCGAAAGTTGAGTGGAGTCAGGGTGTCATTCAAGGGGAAGAAGTATAGTATTATAGCCGGCGCTCCCGAATTTGTAAGTAAACTTGCACCAATATCAAAAGACCACATGCGTAGAATTGAACTGCTGGCTGGTGAAGGTAAACGTGTTTTATTAGTCGCAAATTTTAAAGAAACTGGTTTATCGCTTAAATCGTTAAAAGAAAATTCCGGAGTAGCATTGGGTATAGTGGTGCTATCCAATGAGCTTCGCAATGGTGTTGAGAAGACAGTAAATTATTTACAAAGAAACGGTGTTAGCTTGCGTGTAATTAGTGGCGACAATCCAAGTACAGTCAAATATGTTGCAAATCAAGCTGGCATATTAAATACCAATAATATCTTAACAGGCACTGAGATTCAGAAAATCTCAGATAAAGACTGGGGCAAAACTATTGCCAGCACCACAATATTCGCTCGGGTTTTACCTGAACAAAAAGAACGACTAATCGAAACATTTCGAAATTTGAATAATTTTACTGGAATGGTTGGTGACGGTGTCAATGATGCATTAGCTTTAAAAAAAGCCAATCTTGGCGTAGCTATGTACTCCGGTGCCGTAGCCACCAGACGAGTTGCCGATATAGTGCTACTTGATAATTCATTTAATTCTCTTCCCTTAGGAATGCGTCTTGGCAATAAAATTATGCAGGCAATTGAAATCATTGCCACATTATTTTTTCATAAAATTATTTTTGGCCTAGTACTAATTCTGGTAACACTGGCCTTTGGCATAGTCTATCCGTTTGAGCCTCGGCACATTACTTTTATGAATATTTTCCTGGTAACATTACCGACAATTATGTGGACCTTGTCTGCCCCATCGCCACTTCATCGATTATCTCCACGGCATTTTTGGAAAAATACACTTTTTGCAGTTGCACCAATTGCAGTGCTATCAGGAATAATGATAACCTCTGCCTATGCGTTGCTCCATGTAATGCACCCGTCTGATCCTAGTGGCGTTTCGACAACGACTGTGATTATCGCTACGTTCTTTGGCATCTATTTGGTTTTTTTGGTGCCTCGTATGTTTGATGTCAGGAATAATCGAAAAGCGCAATTGGCGCGAATATTATACATACTAATGGTTTTACTAGTTATTATCCCAAGCTTTGGTATAAGTTTTATTCGAGATTTCTTTGATTTTTCTATGCCAGCTGTGCAAAATACATGGCCATTATTAATTATGATTTTTGGCACAGCAATCTTGCAATGGATAATTGCCGACAGGGCTGGAAGACGACTCAAAAAAAGAGAACATAATAATCCTAAGTAATGATTTTTCCATCTTTTAGTTTGAATGTTCGATCTGTTTTGCCTGCTATATCCATATCATGAGTGACCGCCAGAATAGTTGTGTTTTCACTTCTAGACAAGCTATGCAATAGATCAAAAATCTTTTTACCAGTTTCGCTATCAAGGTTCCCGGTTGGTTCATCGGCTAGAATAATTGAAGGATGATTAGCCAGGGCTCTCGCAATTGATACACGTTGCTGTTGCCCACCACTCAGTTTATATGGTTTTCGTAGCATTTCATCGGGTTTGATCCCAACCTCGTTTAACAATTGCTCTGCTTTGCCTTTTCTTTTTCGTGCGGATACACCACCGAACTCAAGGGCTAACATGACATTTTCAAGTGCGCTTAAGTTGGGAATTAAATTATACTGTTGAAACACAAAGCCAATTTTTTTAGCTCGATAAACAGTTTGTTTTTTCGATGACAATTTAGAAATATCTTTGTCATCAACCATGATAGTCCCGCTTGTCGGAGTGTCTAGAGCTCCTAGCATACTGAGTAATGTGCTCTTACCGCTACCGGAATTACCGATAATGCTAGCAAACTCTCCAGTTTTAATAGATATATTGACGTCTTTTAGGGCCGTAACGTTGCCACCTGGGCTGTTGAATGTTTTGGAAAGATTTTTTACTTCTAACATATTAAACTCCTATTCCGCCCTCAGCACTTCGGCTGGGCTAATTCTTGCGATAAACCAGGCTGGAATGGCGCTTCCAATAATTGCAATCAATAATGTGATTGCAACGGCTGAAGCAAACACTCCTGGCGTTACACTACTTGTCACTTGAGTAATATTTGAACCAATTCTATTTATTCCCCCCCTAAATAATGCTCCTCCAGGACCAGCTGCCGCTCTAGTACTCGATTGAGTCGATGAACTGTTCTGGCTGTTGCTTACAAGTGAACTAGTCATTGGTCCACTTACTAAAATCCCTAAAGTCAGCCCAACAATCGAACCAACAACGGTTATAGTCAATGCTTCAGCAACAAAT
Source organism: uncultured bacterium (assembly GCA_903866605.1). GTDB lineage: Bacteria > Patescibacteriota > Saccharimonadia > Saccharimonadales > Saccharimonadaceae > UBA1547. The sequence goes on from CAIPOF010000019.1 coordinate 12,444, forward strand.
TGTGCCATAACTTTTTTGTTTGTTCCACCAATTGCTTTTATCACACCTATTTCTCGTCGACGTTCGCGGACAATCATTATCATGGCTAGCAAAATTATAACTGAACCCGCAATTGCCGCACCGATAACACTTGTTAATGCTAGTCCTGAAATACTTTGTAACGATGATACGCTATCGGTCGCTTGTTGAGTCTGGCTGACGATATCAGCCTTGCTACCAAGCGTAGACTTGAGTGACGTTACAGTAGCGTTTACATTGTCGCTGCTATCAACTGTAGCAATTACACTGCTAACCTCACCCGATTGTCCGGACAGTGTTTGGATAGTTGCTAGTGGCATAATAATTCCACTATCTTGGAACGTATTGCCAGTGGTATAAATCCCGCTTACCGTAACAGTTCCTCCATATGCCGTAAAAGTTTTACCAACAACAAGATTATTCTTGGTGGCAAGGTCTTTACCGACCAGGGCAACATAACTATTACTATTGCCATCGATAGTTTTTCCGCTTGTGATAGACAGACTACCACCATTCGTCGAGATAGAATTTGGGTTTGTGGTTCCAGTCACCGTAGTGTGTGGAGTTGGAACTGGTCGTGATGCAAATTCCGAGTTGGCAGAACTACTTGAAGATGTAGATGTTGATCCAGAACTATTAGAGCTTGAGTTATCTAATCTTGCTTGCCTAGCGCCAAAATTGCCCAAAGTTAATGACGGAGTTAAATTCGTGTCAGTTGCAGCCATCTGGTCACTTAGTGTCGCTGATGTGGTCGCAATATGTGCAGTTTTACTGATTTGTGTGACTTGTGTGCTAGTTAGGTTATTGCCACCCCCATCGAAACCAAATACTCCCGCCGGGCTAATTGTGATATTTGTTCCAGCTGCCGATTTGACTTGGTCTATCTTGGTATTAACACTGCTTCTGGCAACCAACATACTTAGTATTAGTCCAATACTAATCGCCAGCATTAAAATTATTGCGCCAGACCGCATCGGGCTACGGAAGGCATTTTTAACTCCTCGCGAAACTACATTCATAAATTCTCCTAGTTAATATTTAATTTATGTATATAGTGTATTGGTTAATTCTTAGTTTTTGCTTGAGCTTTCGAATGTAAAGGCAGTAGAAGTGTAAAAACTGTTTCTTTGTTCGGCATACTCTCGCAAGTAATCTTGCCCTCGTGGTGGTCAACGATACTCTTGGCAAGAGCTAATCCCAGGCCATAGCCCTTGTGTTCTCCGTTCGTGCGTGATGAATCGGCTCGATAAAATCTATCAAAAATATGTGGCAACTTGTCTGGGTCGATGCCTGGACCAGAGTTTGTTATCACAAATTTACCACATTCATCGTATTTTGAGATATCAATTGTAATAGTTGATTCAGCCGGGCTATATTGTAATGAATTATCTATCAAAATTTTTATTAAGTCCGATACAGCTGTTTCATTGCCATGTATCAATTGTTGGCCCTCGGACTTAAGGATTATCCGATTTGATGGCTGACTAAAGTTTTTTATTGTATCGCGAGTTATTTTATTTAAATTAACTGGACCGAGTGGTAAATTAACGCTATCAAGTCTAGATAGGCTAAGTAGCATTCCGGATAATTTAGTCAATTTATCGACTTCTTCAAGATTACTTGATAAAACTTCTTTTAGGCCATCAATCGTTGCGGTATTGTCGCGCAAAGCTACTTCAAGCTCTGTTTTCATAACAGCGAGTGGGGTCCGAAGTTCATGGCTAGCATCACTTGTAAATCGTGACTGTTCATCATGGGCTTTTTCAATTGGCAACAAGCTACGTCGGGCAAAGAAATAGCTGCCAAAACCACCGATAACAAGCACGACAAGATTTAAATAGAATAATTCAATTGATAGGTTCGCCGATGCTTTGCCAGCTTCATTGGCTCGGACGTCTGACATTATCATTATAGGTGGCTGATTGGGTAGATTTGATTTTTGCAGACTCGTTTGAAGCCCCTCAAGTCGGGTTTCTATTTCATTAGATGCAACTTGAAAAATTATTATACTAAAAGCAAGACTTAGCAGCATTAGTGTTAGTAAATACCAACCGGTAAGACGGAGTGTTGTTGATCTAAAAACAGTAGTTAAATTCTTATTTTGCTTCAATTTTGTACCCAAAACCCCTAATCGTTTGAAGGAGATGAGTTTTGAACGGATCGTCAATTTTTTGGCGCAGGTATTTCATGTAGACTTCAACCGTATTAGGCAATACATCTGCGTTGTAATCCCAAACATGACTAATTATTGTATCTTTATTACTGGGCCTTCCTTGATTACGAAGCAAAAATTCCAGTAATGCAAACTCTTTGCCAGTTAGATTTATCATTTTATCGCCACGTTTTACCTCAAATGTGACTGTATTTAATGTCAGATCTCCAGCAGTTAAAACTGTTTGTTGCACCTCAACCGGGCGTCGCAATAAGGCACGAACTCTGGCCAGTAATTCTTCTAATGCGAAAGGTTTGACTAAATAATCATCGGCTCCAGAGTTAAGTCCAGTTGTGCGATCAGCAATGGTGCCTTTCGCAGTTAATAGCAGTACAGGTGTATGAATTTTTTCTTTGCGCATTGCTTTTACAATTGCGAGTCCATCATACTCTCCTGGTATCATCCAATCAATAATATTCAAGTCATATGGTTCAGTAGTTGCCATCGCATAACCATCATCGCCATCGTATGAAACATCAACGGCATAATTTTCCTGTTGTAGGGCTTTTTTCAATGCTTGGGCAATTTTGTGTTCGTCTTCTATTATTAATATTCTCATGTTCCTACTATACACCATATATAGCTTAGAGAATGCTTAAGAATGCTATATTATTTACATATTTTAATATTTAACTTAATATTAAGTGTTAAATTTAATTATCAGTCTAAAATTTAGTGTATAATAAACTTTATGAAAGTAAAAATAGATATAGACACACGAACATTTGTCCGCTTTTGGTTGGTAGTAATCGGCTTTGCCTTATTGGCACTAGTTATCTACAGTGCCAAGACGGCATTAATAATAATTGGGGCTTCGTTCTTTTTTGCTATTGCTCTAAGCCCTTCGGTTAATTACTTAGCCAAAATACTACCTAGCAAAAGTCGAGTTTTAAGTACTGCCCTGGCTTATATTGTTGTTGTTTTAGCACTAAGTATGATTGTGTTTCTTGTAATCCCACCAATTGTTGAACAAACGGCCAAATTCATGCAAAATATACCAAACATGATTAGTGCGACAGCTAGTCAGTCGACGAGTATCAGTAAACTTATTGACTACTACCACCTTCAACCTGAAGTCGACAGCGTTCTATCGGTTGTAAAAAATAGTGCATCTCAATTTGCATCTGGTATTGGACCATTTTTATTAAATGGCATTGGCTCTGTACTGGCAATTATCACAGCGACTATCCTTATACTGGTCCTAACATTCTTGATGCTTGTAGAAGGGCCAATGTGGATGACTAGACTTTGGGGGATTTATACAGATAAAGTACGTATGAAAGCTCACAGAAATCTAGTAAATCGTATGTACAAAGTGGTAACAAGTTATGTGACTGGACAATTATCGGTTTCAGCCATTGCTGGTTTTGTGGCTGGACTTGCAGTTTTTGTCTTGAGCTTGTTCTTTGATATCCCTTCTAGCCTAGCTATTCCATCGGCTGCGATAGTATTCGTGCTTTCACTCATTCCAATGTTTGGTGCAATGATTGGTGCAATATTTGTAAGCATATTTTTGGCAATTAATAATATCACGGCAGCCGTTATTTTTATGGTATTCTTTATTTTATACCAACAGCTTGAAGCTAATTTTATTTCACCCAAGATCCATTCAAGGCGAAATGATTTATCTGTCCTAACTATACTTATTGCTGTGACTATTGGGATTTATCTATTTGGAATAATAGGAGGCATTATATCGATACCAGTTTCTGGTTGTATCAAAATTTTAGTAGATGAGCGTCTAGCCCGAGCGAAGTAAAATAATCTGTTTGTTATTAATTAGTTAATGTAAGTTATTTATATTCCCAAACAGATTGACTATCGCTGTCACGAAGAATTATTCCTGAGCCTAGAAGTTGGTTTCGTAATTCGTCAGCTTTGGCCCAATCTTTTTGATCACGAGCAGTATTTCTTTCGATAATTACACGTTTGTTATCATCTGATATGTCAGGTGTTGATTCGATAAGTTGCAGTCCCAATAAATTGTCAATTGTCTCAATAATTTGCATTAAGGATTGCTGGTTAACATTTTTTAACTGCGTGCTTAATATATCGGAAAATGTATCATCAATGATTTTGAGAGCTTCGGGTGTGCCCAGATCATTATCTATGGCTTCAATGATTGCTTGTGGCGTCGCATATGAAGGTATAATTTTATTCGTTTGGTTCTTTTCTTCATCATTTTGAATAGTGTCATGCGTTTGATGACGAAAAGCCGCGATATTACGCCAGTTGTGAAGACGGTTCTTGGCTGAGGTTAAGGCATCAAATGTAAAATTACCCTCGCTTTTGTAATGTCCCTGCAAAATAAACATACGAAAATCAAGTGGTGAAAAATTCTTTTCATGCAAATCACTGATTGTGTAGCCATTGCCCAGAGATTTACTAATTTTTGTCCCATCGACCTTCAAAAAATTATTATGGAGCCAATAATTGCTAAACCTAACACCGGTTGCAGCCTCGGATTGCGCAATTTCGTTAGTGTGGTGAACGGGTATATGGTCAATGCCACCAGTGTGAATATCAAGTGTATTCCCCAGTATATTCATGGCGATTGCAGAACATTCAAGATGCCAACCAGGAAAACCCATGGTTGGTAGATTATGGATTATAGATTTTGGATTATGGGGGTTAGGTTCAATTGAGCTATGAGATTGCAATTTGCTATAATCTATAATCGATAATCCATAATCTACTAGATCTCCTGGCGTTACCCACTCCATATCTCGTTTGGTGTCTGTTGGAGTAAACTTCCATAGTGCAAAATCACTTGAGTTTCGTTTTTCTGGGTTAAATTCAATCCTAGCACCGGCTCTTTGCGCATTTATATCTATATGTGCAAAATCTGCATATGTTGGAAATTTTGATGTATCAAAATATATACCGTCATTAATTTGATAAGTATAGCCTTTATCTTTAAGCTTGCGAATTAAATTAATTTGATCAGGTATATAGTCAGTCGCCTTGGCAATATATTGGGGCTTAATCATACCAAATTTTTCCATGCCAATTATAAAATCATTTGTATAAATTTTTGCAATTTCCCATGAGGTTTTACCTTCGCGTTTAGCTCCTTTTTCAAGCTTATCTTCGCCATCATCAGCATCACTAGTCAAATGTCCGACATCGGTGATATTTATAACCCTTGTGATTTCGTAGTTATTTGCCATCAAAATCCTAACAAGCGTGTCCCAATATATATAACTTGCCCAATTTCCAATATGCAAACTGTCGTAAACCGTCGGTCCGCAGGAATATATCAGGACTTTGTTAGTTGTTTGAGAGACAAACTCATCAACTCGACCAGTCAATGTGTTATGAAATTTTAGTGTCATTTTCGTGTTCCTTCATGGCATCATTTGTAACTTTGATAAGCTCAGGCAAAATTGTATCAATGGCTTCATAGATACGAAAACCAGCCGCGTATTCATGTCCTCCTCCACCGAAAAAACCGGCAATAGTTGCCGATATTGGCATGTTGCTTCTAAGTTTACCGGTCAGTTTTCCGTCTGGGTATGTCTTGATGGCTACGCCAACCTCAACTCCTTCGACAAGTCTCATTTCGTCAAGTACTAAAACGCTGGGGTTATATTGATCGCTATATTTTTGAATTTCTTCCCATGGAATTCGAATTAAAGCTAGTTTGCCATCTAGGAAATATTCGATTCTTTCCAACAATTCTCCTTTATACTTTAATATTTCAGGCGACTTTTTCATATACTCTCGGCGTCGCTTTTCGATTACAGAATTACTGGCGCCAAGCTCAGTCAATTTGCCTGCAATATAAAAAGTTCGTGGAGAAACACCTTGAACAGTTAAACCTAGACTGTCGCTCATAATTGCTACAAGCAAATTTTCGGCAGATTGTTGGTTGATTGGCCACTTTGAACTGGTCGATAATTCGTAAATAATCTCGCTTGTTGCGACTGCTTCGGCGGTTAGTGGCGTATGATTAAAACTTAAATTTGAGTTAGTTGTGTGATGGTCCACTGCTAGCACAGGATGAGTCTCAAGAAAATGTCTGACTCCAGGTGAGTCAAGAACTTTTGTTAATAAAACATCGGCCATCGTATCGATGATTATCGCTAGATCATATGATGTATCGAATTGGCTCACAACCCTGTCCCAGCCTTTGATGTATCGCAAATATTTTGGGATTTCGACTGGGCAATATAAAATAATTTCTTTGCCAATATCGCCAAGTATTTCCTCTAGCGCAAGTGAACTTCCAAGAGAATCACCATCTGGATTTTCGGCCTGAACAATAATGATTTTTTGAGCAGAACCTATTAATTCACGGGCTTTATCGTACATTTAAAATAACCTTCTGCCTTCTAGGGCATGTGACAATGTAATTTGGCCTGCATATTCAAGGTCAACTCCCACAGGTATTCCACGAGCTAATCTGGTCAATTTTACATCTATGCCGGCATCAAGAATATTTCGTTGCAAAAATAGTGCTGTCGATTCGCCTTCTACACTAGCATTAGTGGCTACTATTACTTCCTTGGCCTTGTCTTTTACAATACGTTTTAATAGTTCTGGTATATGAAGTTGTTCGGGCCCAACTCCATCAATCGGGCTTATTGCCCCACCCAAAACATGGTAAGTTCCGTTAAATTGTCCAGTTCTTTCCAGTGCAATAATATCAAGCGGTTCTTCGACTACTGCAATCAATGTTTTGTCGCGCGTCGGGTCGCTATAAAGTGCAGAAGCAGTCTCATTGGAATCAATTAGTGCAAATGTGATTGGACAATTTTTTACGCCACTATGGAGTTTCAGCAATGAGGTTGAAAGTTTTTCGCTGATATGTTTGTCTGAGCGCAACAAAAAATATGCGTATCTTTCTGCTGTACGCGATCCAACACCAGGTAAGCTGCCTAGATCATCGATAGCGTCAACGAGGGCTGATGGTAATAGCTGAGTCAATTTATTGTCCTATAATCCTAGATTTCCTAGGCTCCCCATAAGTGGTTTCATTTTTTCGGCCGCAACTTCTTGGGCTTTGGCAAGACCGTCTCGAAGTGCAATTTCCAGCCAATGCTCTAGCTGTTCGATATCGTCGGTATCAATTTGTTCTGGGTCAATCGATATTTTTTTAACCTTCAGCTCACCGGTGACTTGAACAACTACAGCTCCATCACCTGCTTCAACTTCAATAATCTCTTTCTTAAGTTCATTTTGTGCCTTGCGCAAATTATTCATCATTTTTACTTGATCGAAAGCCATATATTTATTCTCCTTTGAATGATTGTATTATCTACTAGTATACCCGACTTAGGCAAAATCGTCATCAGACAAGCTATATATGATCGTGCGAAAACTATTTTATCTGAATAAGGTGTAACAATGTATACATCGAATGAAGAAAAATTGTTTGCAGCCGACTATATATAGTTTGCTGATTGAAGATTTTTTGCGTAAATTGGGTATGACCCGACTTAGGCAAAATCGTCATCAGACAAACCGAGTTTGGTTAAGAATGAACTGACCTATTATTGATTTTTGTTATAAACGTATAATCTGTCGCTATTAAAATAAGCAGACGATGTAATGATTTTTGAAATCTGATACCCAATGATTGATTCTTTAGCTGCTCGGGTTGCCAGGAAAGTATCACTTATGGGCATTGTTGATACAATCAATTTTTTATTATATTTTGATACTACTTGATAAAATGGCATTTCATTATCCGAAACAACTAAATTATTAGTTTTAGGCGGTATTAACAATAGATCTTTATTGAAATTGGAAACCATATTTGGGCTATATCTGTATTCATAGACATATCTGTTGATTCCTGAAAAGACTAGCGCTGTTACTAATATAACAACTGGAATTAAACCACCAATGCGGGCATATGGGTTACGTGGGAATAATTCATACCATTGGGCAAGAAGTCCATTTAATCCCGAAGCAAGTAGTAGGACTAGAGGTAATAATGTGATAGTAGTATAGTTTGGGTTAAGGATAATAATTGGAATTAGACAAATGATCCACAAAATAACTAAATAATTTTTAGCTGTAAATCTATTTTTAATAACAAAGTAGGCTCCCAGCGCGATCAACATCACTGATCCAAGTTCAAAAAATGGTGTCATCATTGTTGTCCCACCAGTGTTCGCAAAACTAAAATACTGGTTAAATAGTGATGACAAGTTTGAACCGATATTTGGCCATGTCGAAGGAAATCCTAGTAGAGTAAAGCATAAACTCGGTGCTTTATAGATTGCATACATTAATGGAGAAATTAGTATTAATGCAATAATAATACCGTTTATCAATTCCGATCGTGACAAGTGCTTGATCAGATACCTCAGATGAGGATGTATCGCAATTGCACCGACTATTACCAGGATTACATATATGCTTAGCGGAGTATATAAACTTAGTGTAGCTAGAATAAAAAATGCTGCTATAAACAATTTTCGAAATTTTTTCATTGTCGGTATGAGACTTGCAAATAGTATTATCCAAACAGGCCAAAACAGATAAAGAATGTCCGATGTGCCGTTTTGAGCTATAAATAGAAACTGGCTAGTAGTGATGGCGATTAACGACGCTAGAACTGCTATATTTGTCTTGAACCACTGCCTCAGTAACAAGATTAACCCTAAGGCTGACAGGAATGCTAATATAATTGAAGGGAGTTTAACACTAAAAATTGAAACACCAAAAAAATGAAAACTTGTATGTTGCAGTAAGTGATATGGAAGGTTAACAACGTCCATGGACCAGTATTTTAAAACATAAATTGAATTACTCTTTAGAACAGATTGAATTTCTTGATTTGTGATACCTCCTGGTAAAAATAAACCAATAAAAACAAGTGTAGCAATTAATCCTACTGCTACTAAAATATATCCAATTAGATTCCGTCTTTTATATATAAAAAAATCAGATATTTTATATTTATTCATATCTATAAATAATTATATCACGTAGCCTTAATCATCATGCTTACTATCAAGTGATGTAAAGCGTAGGCGCTCTGGGTGGAAGTATAACTCAACTTTACCAGTTGGTCCGTTACGATGTTTGGCGATGTATAAATCTGTTATATTCTCGCGTTCGGTTTCGGGGTTATAGTAGGCTTCACGATAGATAAACATAACAATATCTGCATCTTGTTCGATTGATCCTGACTCACGCAAATCAGCTAGTTGAGGTATTTGCGGGCTTCGCGACTCGACTGAACGTGATAATTGGCTGAGGGCTATAACTGGAACATTTAATTCACGAGCGATTAATTTAAGTCCTCTGGATATTTCACCAACTTCTTGGACACGATTACCGTTATCGCGACCATTGCCTTGCATCAATTGCAAGTAGTCAACTATCACAAGCCCTAATGGTTGTTCATGGTTAGCACGACGAGCTTTGGTGCGCATTTCTAAAACAGATAGCCCAGGCGTATCATCAATAAATATTTGGGCTTCGGCCAATTCGCCCATTGCTTCTGATAATTTACTAAAATCATCATCAGACAAATTTCCTGTTCGTATATTCCAGGCATCAACACCGGACGCATCAGCTAACATACGATCAACCAATTGCTCTTTGCTCATTTCTAGGCTAAAAAACAGTACTGGCTGTTTAGCAGCGGTTGCAATATTATATGCCAGATTTGTTACAAGTGTAGTTTTACCCATGGCAGGACGTGATGCTAAAATAATTAAATCACTTCTTTGCAATCCGGCTGTCATAGTATCCAGATCGCGATAGCCGGTTCTAACACCACGCAAGGCTCCCTTGTTGCGATGTAATTCTTCCATACGGTCAAAACTTTCGGTCAGAATGCTTTCGATACTAACTATGTCCTGTTTGAGTGATTGGTCACTGACGGAAAATAATTCCGCTTCGGCTTTTTCCAGTAACTCTTGAGTAGTGGTTTCTTCATTGTAGCCAAGTTCCGAAATTTCACTGCTGGCTTTGATCAATCGACGTCGAATAGCCTTTTGGGCAACTAATTCTGCATAAGCTTCGGCGTGTGCCGAGGTAGGAACGTAATTCGTCAAATCTGTTAAATAAGCCGAACCACCAATAATGTCTAATTCTTTTTTGCGCTTTAATTCGTCCGTTAGAGTTAATAAATCGACAGGTTTATGTTTTTCATACAAGTTCATCATGGCACCAAAAATAGTTGAATGGCGCTTTTCGTAAAAATCTTTAATTGTGACATGTTCAGAAATATCAGCCAGTGTTTCTTCGTCTATTAAAACAGCACCCAGCAAACTTTTCTCGGCATCTAGATTTTGTGGTGGTATTTTCCCCGCAGTTACTTCCTTGTTAGCCATTTGCGTCTATATGGACTCTAATGAGACCTCTTCTCCTCCACCCATAATAACAGCAACTGCTGCTGCCTGACTACTGCTTGGTGGAGTGGATGTGGGAATAGTGTGGACATTAAGTTCATAAGGCCCTATTTGTTGGATGCACTTATTGAGTAATAAACTATGCTTACTGTCATCAAGTTTGTTTTTGTAAAATTTATTGTGCGTATATATGGTTAAATTATTGTTTTCCAGCTGATGACCACATTTTGACAAAACACTGTATAAGGCAATATGATTTTGGCGTGTAAATTCGATTAGCTTTGACCAATCAAACGATTTAACATTATTTAGAAGGTCACCTTTTCGGTTAAAATTTTTCGTAACATTGCTTCGCTCCAGGTCTGAACGCGAATCAATCGGTTTTTCCTCTGTAGCTTGTTTTTCAAGTTCGGCTATCGTTGCGCTAAATTCGAATGGTTGGGCTAGAAGTGCAGCAGATTTGGTTGGTAGTTTTGGCATTGCAGCCAAGCCAAGTACACTCAGCAACTTTAATTGAGGTTGTGGGCTTTTGGGAACATCAATAAGTGAGTCAAGTAGAGTCAAAAGCTGTGGCTTTTCGATTAAACTATCACGAATTTTGCCAGATAATTGAGCTGTTATTACGCTACTATTTACGCCTGAGTTAAATGATTGATCTAATAATTCAACTATTTTTTTTACATTTCGATTTTCAACAGCTTCCAATAATTGGTCGATAACTTCATTTGGTGCTAATCCCAGCATATCCTCAATTAGTTTTACAGAAATTTCATTGTCTTTAGTATTAACTAATCCAGAAAGTTGATCAAGCAAACTAATACTATCACGAAAACTACCATCACTACGCAATGCGATTAGTTTTAGGGCTTCATCAGATATGTTAATGCCCTCAGATTTAGCAATGTATGCCAAATGCTTGACGGCGTCATCGACGCTAATAGGCCGAAAACTATACCTTTGTACCCGGCTGATAATCGTGGCCGGTAATTTCTCGGCATTAGTGGTTGCCAGTATAAAAACAATATGTTCTGGTGGTTCTTCGAGAGTTTTTAAGAGTGCATTAAAGGCAGCCTTGGATAGCATATGAACTTCGTCAATAATATATATTTTTTTATCTGCTGAAAACGGTGCAATTTGGACTTTTTCGCGCAGGTCACGGACATCTTCAACGCCATTATTACTAGCAGCGTCAATTTCGATAATATCTAGATTGGTATTTTCTTCATCATAGGACAAACCATTAATTTCGTGTGCCAAAATTCGAGCAACTGATGTTTTTCCAACACCACGTGGTCCAGATAATAAATAGGCATGCGAAATGTGGCCCTCTGATATAGAACGAGACAATATATCTGTTATATGCTTTTGTCCAATTACCTCGCCAAGTGATTTACTGCGATATTTTCGATACAATGCCAGACTCGACTTACGCATGATATTGTTTGTTTCCCCTTGCTCTATTTATACATTGATTATACGCAATTTATTTGCTATATAATGCCGTATTTTTTACCTTTTTGTTTTCACCTCTGTGAATAGTTCTAGTATAACGCTTTTGCTAATAGTGTCAACAAAAAACTTGCAGCTAGTTCTAATTGTAAGTCGTTAATATCTCTTACGAGCATGTGTCGAGTTGTGTTGGAATGTGGTATTTTGTGCAAGCTGCTTCCGATTCTGACGTGGGTGCTTGTCCACCAAACAATTGAGTCCACTTGTCGCTCGCATACATGGCAGTCAGGATATAACCTCCCGTTATAGCGCCGTATGGTGATACTGAACAGCTACCAAAATATTGATCATTTTTGCCGTTGGTCATACCGTTTGATAATGTAGCAAAACCTACGTTTTTATTATCAGTTTTGCAAAAATTCACCAGCGATTCATACAGGCCAGAGCTTACTGATTGCTGGGTTGTTTCTGGTGTTGTAGCCTTTACTGCAACTTGAGTTTCTAAACTTTTCACATTTGATTGCAAGCTAACTATCTTTTTATCTTTAGTGACAACTAGTGAGTTTAATGACTTACTATTGTTGTCATTTTGATTTGACATATATGTCCAAACCGAAATTCCCGATAAAGCAGCTGCTAAAACAGCTACTGATACGAACAGCATCAATTTTTTCCAATTAAACCCCTTTTTTGATGATGGGTTCACTAAACCGCCATTAAAATGTTGAGATTCTGATTCAGGTTGCATTATTCCCCCTTAACTATTTCTTAACAACATAATAGCAGCTTATGCTAATAATTTCTACATATAAGTGATTGATCCTCTATAAAGCTGCTTCGACTGCAGCCCAGACAGCATCTGGATTTTCGGCTGGGACAATGACTGTGACTTGATCACCGACATTAATTCGGAAATATGTAACACTGGCAAGCAGTATTCGATATTCGCGGCCATTCACTTCTACGTAATAGGCGCCGTCATGTTGGACTAATGTCCCGATAATTTGTTTACGTTCGATTGGGCTAATTTGTTTATAAACAAACCCACCATCATCAGTGATTGTAAGTTTCAAAATATCGCCTTCGACCAATTTTGACTTACTGGCGTAATTAGCAGGAACTGGATACTCTTTGCCATCTGGTCCAGCCATTTTTTGGCCATCAAATACGCCCTCGATGACTTTGCCTCTAGCATCGTCCATGCTACTGGTTTTAGGCGTTATTGAACTGCCGTCATCTCCAGTTATGCTGATAAGTAATTCCCTGGCTGCTGCTAAGTTTGTTTCAGCTTCTTGCATTAAACTATGCAGACGCTTTATTTGTTTTTCAGGTAGTTCAGACATGGTAACTCGCAATTTCCTTTTGTCTATTTTTGGATGATATTACCCTATATATATCAATTATCAATGATAATGTCAAGAATACATCAAAGTTTTCCACATAATTTTATGGGATAATGATTTATTTGTTGTATATTTTGATTACAAAAAATACCGTTCGCTAAACACAAACGGTATTAATTGTATTTTACAATGTGTGGTCGATTTTTTTAAAACTTATACTAATTCTACTGTGGCGCCAGCTTCTTCAAGTAGTTTTTTGGCAGTGTCAGCTTCTTCTTTATTGGCTTTTTCTTTAACTGTTGAGGGAACGCTATCAACTATTGCTTTGGCTTCACCCAAACCTAGTCCTGTGATTTCTTTTACTGCCTTGATGACAGCAACTTTTTGAACGCCGGCTTCTTTTAGGTTAATTGTAAACTCTGTTTTGCCTTCTTCGGCAGCAGGTGCAGCGTCGGCAGCAGGTGCAGCCACAGCGGCAGCAGGTGCAGCAGAGCTAACGCCCCACTCACCTTCTAGGTGTTTTACGATTTGACTTAGTTCGATAGCTGAAAGTTTATTCAGTTCATCAATGATTTTTGTTTGTGATGCGGATAGCTTGATTTCTTTATCAGCCATGGTTAAATCTCCTTTAGTAGATTTTAGATTTTAGATTTTGGATTATAGCATGAGGAGTCGGACTTAGCGTCTGAGATTCTTCAATAATCTATAATCCATAATCTATTTTCTTCTGTTATTGAAATGGTTACAGAATTAGATTGATTCAGTATGCGCAGATAATACTTGCGTAAATCCTCGTTGTACGCCGTTTGCAACATTAAGGAATCCTGTAAGTGGTGCTGCAATTACGCTGACTAATTGACCACGAAGCTGATCCTTAGTTGGCAAAGCAGCCAGTGCTGTGACCGTTGCTGTATCGTGTGTTGAGCCAGTGTCGTCAAAACCAACAATCAGTTTTAAGGCTGGGTGTGTTTTGGCAAATTTAGCTAGTATCTGAGCTGGAGCAACCTCATCTTCATCCGAAAATGCATAAACTAATTGTCCGGATAACAAACTAGTTTCAGCTGATTTAAACTTAGCATTAGAGCCAAGCGCTACTCGTACTAAACGATTTTTTGCAACTTTGATAGTAACATGGTTCTCGCGAGCCAATCCACGAAGTCCTTGCATATCAGCTACGCTAAGTCCGGTATAGGTCGCACCGACTGAACCTTTCGCCGAGGCAAATAATTCAGTTAATTCTGCAACCAAAGTGTTCTTTTTATCGCGTGTAATTGCCATAAAAATCCTTTCTTTGATTGATATTTTTTGTAAAGTTTCATCCGACCATATTGTAAATGTTCTAGACAGTTGCAAGACCAAAATAAAAAAGTCTTTGGGCCTCGCACTGCCAAAGACTAAAATCGAAAAATGTATTGTATACACAATCCTAGGTAGTAAATTAAGTCGTTCGGTTATACTCACGACAGCTACTGTCTTTGGTAATGTCTGCAGGCAGTATAACAAATTTGTTCAGTCAATGTCAATACATGTAAATTATTATTTAAAATTAAATTGGCCAGGGATGTTTGCGCATCCCTGGCCATGTTGTACTCCTCCCACTCGATGAGACTCTAGAGTTTCGCCTGAAAATCGGCGAGACTCTGAGTCTCCCAGCCGTAGCCGAGACCAGCCTGAACGGCTGACTCGACTTGGGTCTTGAGGACCGTAAACCGCTGACTAGCGGCGGAGTGGCCCTCAGGCCCCAGTTGGGCCATCGCTGAGAGAGCGCCCAAAAGCTGCTCTCTCAGGTCGAACGGCCAACTTCGATATGAGTGACCAAAGTTCTGGGTCGCCATCATATCATAATTGGCCTCCCAGAAAAGAAGCCCCCGACGAAGATCTGCAACTCGATTCTGAAGCGTACTGACCTGAGACCTCTGGTCCCAGTAGGTACTCTCCAATTTTTTGACCTTCTTGACCAACCGAGCAGACTTTTGCTCGGCCGACTTGACATCACTCTTTAGCAGCAGATCATTGCTCTGCAGAGCGATGTTCTTGGCCTGGAGAGCCTTGTTCTGGCTCTCCAGCTTGTAGTTCCTCGTCAATTCGACGAGAAAGGCTACAGACAACACCGTTGTTAGTATCAACCATGCTACTATGCAGATTTTTTCGAGCTTAGACATTTCTACTCCCTGATAATGTGAATGAACGAATACAACTCGCATATAATAGCACTAAAGCGATAATAAGTCAAGTGCTTATGGTTTAATATGTTCCCATATTTCACCGGCCATTTCATCAATAGTTTGATTAGCCGAAATTATTGGAATATTACGAGATTTTGCAATTTTCAGATAGGCATTTCTTACTTTTGTTTGAAAATCATTATCTTTAGATTCAAATGTATCAGGGTTATCCAGTTTACCTCTAGTATTAATCCGTTTGACTCGCTCTTTTTCGTCATCCATATCCAAAATTATGGCAATATCTGGGTTCATATATCGATTATCAGTAGATTGAAGAGTTATATTCTCAATAGTTTTTAAATCTAATCCTTCGCCATATCCTTGATAGGCCAAAGTTGAATAGTAATTACGTGACGCAACGACCCATTTGCCTTTTGAAAGTTCATTTACTGCCAATTTTTGCCATATTTCGTGTCTGGCAGCACTGAATAGCAACAAATTCGTCATAGAATCACGATCTAGGCTACCATTTTTTATAACATTTCTAATTGCATCAGCCATGAGACTGCCGGCTGGTTCATGAAATTCAATCGAATCAATATTGTGTTGTAGCAACCTTTGTCGGATCAGACCAACTTGAGTTGATTTACCTGTGCCATCATGGCCTTCAATAACAATGTATTTACCGGTTAACATTTATTTTGTGCCTTTGGGAAGACCTTTAATAATTACGGGCGATTGACGTTTATCCTTATAGGCACGTGGTAACATTTGGTCGGGCGACCATGTTTTGATGAGTTCGTCCAGATCATTTGTGTGTTGATATTTACCGCTTACTCCATTTCGCCCGTCACTATAATCACCCTCAACTGGTCCAGTCTTATGAAAAATTAATTGTCCTATTCTTTCACCGACTGGCAATATTACTGATTCATGTTGGTTCAGGTTGTATATTTCTAGCGTCAAACGATTAATATACCCAGGGTCAACCCAACCCGCATCAAAACAAACAGCAACACCGTTGCGTCCCCAACTACTTCGTGACTTAACCTCACAGGCACCTCCGCGAGCCCGAATACCAATAAATTCATGGGTGTGGGCAAGAATTCTTTCACCGGGCCTGAGGACAATGACAGGATGGTCAGGCGGAACATTGGCAAATAGTTTATAGCCATTTTCTTTACACCACTCTTTATGTGGGACTGCGGCTAGAGGCCCGTTGAAATATCGCTTGACCTCACTTTTGTCAAATGGATTGTAAACACGGGCACTGTCAAGGAATTCTTGCTTGTAGTAATTATGTCCTAATGTAAAATCCAAACTAGCCTCTGAAACGTGAGATTCATCATAAGGAACAGATACAATTACGCCATCGGCAATAGCTTGTTTAATCTCAATATTACTGTAGACTCCCATAATTTCCCTCTCTTATTCAGTGATTTATTGTAGCATAGTGCGTATATCTGATACCATAAATATATGAAGATTATTATTGTAGCATATGATAAAAACAACCTTATCGGTGGAAAAAATTCAATGTTATGGCAAGGCGAGATGAAGGCCGATATACGTCATTTTCAAGACATCACGACTGGTAATGTAATTGTTATGGGCCGAAAAACATTTGAATCTATCGGTTCTCCACTGGCAAATAGGCAGAACATTGTAATTACGCACCAACCCTTGCAGATTAAGGGTGTCCAAATTGCCCATAGCCTGTCCGATGCCTATGGGTTGGCAGAACCCGACAAGGATATATATATTATTGGTGGTGGGCAAATCTATAAGCAAGCAATAGGTGGAGTCGACAGAATAATAGCAACCGAAATTGATTCAGTATTTACAGGTGATGTGTATTTCCCTAAAATTTCAAGTGAATGGATTGAGATAGAACGCGAAAATCATTATGCAGACGAAGAAAATAAATATGACTATTCTTATGCCACATATTCTTTAAAACGTCCTAAACGGCAATAGGAGCTTTAATCGCAGGATGTGGATGATAGTCAGATAGTTTAAAATCGTCAATCGTAAAGTCAAAAATTGATTTTACGTTAGGATTTATAGTCATTTTTGGTAATTTTTTTGGTTTTCGTGATAATTGAAGATTTACTTGATCGGTGTGATTCAGGTAAATATGTGCATCCCCAAATGTATGGACAAACTCACCCAATTTTAGCCCTGTTACCTGTGCCACCATCATCGTAAGAAGTGCATAAGATGCAATATTAAAAGGCACCCCTAGCAGTGTGTCAGCACTTCGTTGATACAGCTGACTGCTTAACTTGCCGTTTATCACATAAAATTGGAATAAACTATGACAAGGCGGCAATCCGGCTTTGGCCATCTCTTGAATGTCAGCAACATTCCAGGCTGAGACGATAATTCTACGTGAGTCTGGATTATTTTTTAGATTATCGATTGCT
Source organism: uncultured bacterium (assembly GCA_903866605.1). Classification (GTDB taxonomy): domain Bacteria; phylum Patescibacteriota; class Saccharimonadia; order Saccharimonadales; family Saccharimonadaceae; genus UBA1547. The sequence goes on from CAIPOF010000019.1 coordinate 30,372, forward strand.
TCTTGAATTTGATCAATTTCACCACCTTTGCCATCTGGCCAATGACGCCATTGATAACCATAGACTGGACCTAAATTACCGAATCTCAATGCAAATTTATGATCTGTTTTAACTTTTTTGATAAAATTTTTTAGACCTGATTGCCACTCATCTGAACTAGTAGCAGGGATTTTTTTACCATTTATTTTTAAATACGCTTTATATGGCCACTCATCCCAAATATGAACATCATTTTGAACTAGGTATTCAATATTGCATTCACCTTGTAAAAACCAAAGCAGTTCATGAATTATGCCACGAAGAAATAGTTCTTTTGTCGTGACTGCCGGAAAGCCTTTACTCAGATCAAATCTAATTTGACGTCCGAATACACTCTTTGTGCCAGTCCCCGTTCTGTCTGATTTAGTCGAACCGTTTTCATTTATGTCTATTAACAAATCTAAATATTGCTTCACTTTGCCTCCATGTATATAAATAGTATGACAGGTTTTAGATTTTAATTAACTACGTTTTCAACTTTTATCCCGGGACCCTGCGTGGTGCTGATTGAAGTGGTTTTTACATAGGCACTTTTAAGTCCAGTTGGTTTTTGAGATTTTAGACTGTCAAAAAAAGCATTCGCGTTTTCTAGCAGTTTTACTGCACCAAATGAAACTTTTCCTATGCCTAAGTGAACAATAGATTGTTTATCGACACGATATTCAACTTTTCCGGCTTTGGCTTCTGTCACGGCCCCTGCAACATTAGTTGCAACCGAACCACTCTTCGGGTTAGGCATCAGACCGCGGGGGCCTAATAGACGTGCATATTTACCAAGTTTAGGCATATATTGAGGTGTTGCAACCAGAATATCGAAATTAATTTCTTCTTTATCAAGTTGTTTTAGAAAGTCTTCATCGCCAACAACATCAGCACCAGCATTTTTGGCTGCTGCGTGTTCGCTGTCGGGCGCAAATACAGCGACACGAACAGTTTTACCAGTTCCATTTGGAAGTGATACGGTTGCACGAATATTTTGATCAGCCTGACGTGGGTCTACACCTAGGCGCACGTGGACTTCTACACTGGCATCAAATTTACTCGGATTAGTTTTAACTGCAATTTCAAGTGCTTCTTTCAGGTTGTAGGTAATTTTTTTATCAACCAATAACGCAACTTTTTGATATTTTTTGCCACGTCGTTCAATTAATGGACGAGTAACTGGCTTTGCTCCTTTTTTAACATGCGCTGTTTTTTCTTCGGACGTAGGCGTTGTGTCACCTTTCTCTTTGCGTTCTTCTTTGGCAATTTTTTCTGACACTTCCTTGATTGCCTTTTCACTGCGTTTACCTGATTTAGCTAATTTTACATCTGTATCAGAAATTTCAGCAGTTACTGCTGTCTCTTTCTCGATTTTTGCAACTTTTTCAGGTTTTAGGGATGCTTCGGCTACGCCAATTGCCTTTTCAATCTCTGAAATAGTATTTTTGCTAGTTACTCCTAATTTAAGTTTTTTTGCTTTTTCAAGCAATTCTGGTTTTTTAGCCATTTGGTGAACCCTTTCTGTGGTACAAACCCATATAAACTATATGGTCCCAACATTGATTTATTATCTTTACTATAGCATAAATTTAGTAAAATACTAAACTACTTCAACGCCCATTGAGCGGGCGGTGCCAGCAATGACTTTAACACGACCATCCATGTCAATGGCATTTAGCTGGTCTTTTTTGATCTCGGCAATTTCTTCTAATTGAGAACGAGTAATTTTGCCAACTTTTTCAAGGTGTGGCTTGCCACTTCCCTTTTTGATGCCAGTTTTTTCACGAATCAAATCATCGACTGGTTGTCCAAGTGATTCCCAAGTAAATGTGCGGTCTTCGTAAACTTGCAGATGAACGATAACGTCTTTGCCCATTAGGCCTTTGGTGGCTTCGTTAAATGGATTAATAAAGTCCATCATATTTAATCCCCATTGCCCAAGCGTTGAACCAACAGGAGGACCGGCAGTTGCACGTCCTGCAGGAATACGTAATTTCAGATTTCCAATAATTTTTTTTGCCATAATATTTATAATTCTCCGAATTTAGTAGGTGGTATATGGTAGGTGGTATATGGTAGGAGGTTATGCGCTGGCTTGAAGCTTGCCAACTACTATCTACTATTTACTATCTACTGCGACGTAGTCGCCTATGTAACTGGGGTATTATACCTTACGAACCTGTAGGGCGTCAAGTTCAACTGACGTGTCGCGACCAAACATACTGACCATCACTTTGACCTTGCCTTTTTGCGTGTCAATTTCTGAGATAGATCCGTCGAACCCCTTAAATGGCCCATCGGTTATGCTAATAACCTCACCTAACTCAAAATCAATATTATGCTTAGGGTCTTCGACGCCCATGCGTCGCTTGATTTTGACTATTTCAGATTCAGAAACTGGTGTTGGCTCAGTACCAGTACCAACAAAACCGGTTACACCAGGGGTATTACGAATAATATACCATGTTTCATCCGTTAATTTCATCTCGACTAAGGCGTAACCTTGAAAAATTCGTTTTTCAACAACTTTACGTTTGCCATTCTTGATTTCAATCTGCTTTTCCTTGGGCACCATAACATCAAAAATCTTATCAGCCATATCAACTGCATTTATTCGTTGGCGAATGCTTTCAGCAACCTTTTCTTCATAGCCACTATAGGTGTGAATTGCATACCATTGACGTGATGAATCGTATCGATTTTTTGACATAATTTCCTTTATTTTATGATTAATTTAAATAACAAGTTAAATACCCAATCCAGGAATACAATAAGTGCAACAAAAAAACCAGTAAACATTACGACTGCGGCAGTCATTCCCCATGTCGCTCTGCGATTTGGCCATCTAACTTTTCGCAGCTCTTGCCAGGAACCTTTGAAATATCTACCCATAAAAATTATGGGCGCAATAAATTTGTTAACAGGTTTTTCAGGCTCAACGACCTTTGTTACTATTGTTCTGTTCGACTTTTTGATCTTGTCGGCCACCGTATTACGCTCCTTCATCTGGCGATGAAATTAAATAGTCTGCTCGTGGCAGACTGTCAAGTATTAATATAGTCGAATTGACGCTAATAGTCAATGGCATAACTAATCATTATCTGCTTGTAATGTAAAGCTAAAGGTAGAGCCGAAGTTTAGACGACTGGTTAGAACAATTTTCGTGCCTATTTTATGGGCAAGTTTGCTAGCGACATAAAGTCCTAGCCCAGTCCCACTAGTTTCTCGTGTTCTAAAATCTTCGCTACGATAAAATTTGTCAAAAATCTTTAATCGATCTGTTTTACTAATTCCTATGCCGGTATCCTTAACAGCAAAAGTAATTATATTTGACTTTTGTTTGATAATAATTGTTACACTACCTTTTTTTGTGTACTTAATTGCATTAGTGATAAAATTTTGCAACAACTCCTCTAGATACAATCGACTAACATGAATTTTTCCAATCTTGGGTGACATATCTAAGTTCAAATGGATACTTTTTACTTTGGCATCACTAGAATATTTTTTGTGCAGTTCGTGGGCCAAATCACGAACATCAATTTCTTCGGCATCATTTGAAACGCCTCGTTCGGCACGTGATAACGTGCTAAGGTCATTTACCATACTAGCTAGAAACATAATTTGTTCATGAGCTGTACCAACTGCGTCACCTAGCATTTTTTTTGTCGCATCAGGGTGCTTCATCATTACTTGAAGGTTAGATATACTGCCTTCGGCAATTGTTATAGGGGTTCGAAGCTCGTGGCTGATGACACTAATAAATTCATCACGCTCTTCTTCAAGGCTCTTGGATTTGGTGATATCGCGCATAATGATTATGTTGCCGTCGTGTGTCTGGGACTTTTTAGAACGACTATAGCTACTCCGAATTGGAGAGTAAGTAATTTCTAGTCGAATTTTGTCATCATCACCGAAAACATAATAAAGATCATCACGTTTAGTAACTTTTTTTGTATTCATTAATTCAGTATATAGACTGACTTCTTTGTTATTGGCATCAAATAAGTTTAAAATCTCATCTATATGATGTCCGTTCAGGCTGGTATTTGTATCTAACAGGTCTAAGCTGGCGGCGTTATAAACTCTAACTATGCCTTTCATATCTGTACTGATTACAGCATCCGCCAGGTTGTTGACGATTGTAAGAACTCGATCACGCTGTAGCGACTCTTGAATCTTGCTATCAGTCAATTCTTTAGCTGTGATTTCTTGAAATTTAAATACATTTATGATTATTAGCCCGGTTATAAATATCACTCCTAACGAAATCAAATCGTTTGTTATTAGCATTCCATTTGTTCTGTTAGAAAAAAGTATATTTAGTCCGACAAGGAGGGACAAGAATATAATATTTAGTTGAAACCCACGTTTTGGATAATATACATATGTAGCGATTGATAAAATTAGCCAACAAACTAAAATAGGCGATGAAATTCCTGAAATAAAAATTAAATACGAACCTGCCAACAAGTGATATGCAACAAGCCTTAGGTAGGAATCTAACTTTGTCTTGCTGGGAAATAAAAACTGTAATGCTGATAAATATAACCACCAAAATGAGAACATTAAAAAACCGAAGTTATCAAAACTAAAGTTATTTTGTATATAACCTGACTGCACACTCACGCCGTATATGATTAAAATTGACGGTAAAAGTAGAGCGGCATAGCTGAAAACAGTTGCCGAACGAGGTTTATGAACTTTTCCACCCTCATACATCTTGTGGCTATTATACTCGTTTTATTATTAATCGTCACCATTATTCTTTAAAAACAATTTTGTATTATCAAGAACTTTTCGACAAAATATTTTAGATTGATGGGGTTAGCTTTTTTAAAGTACGACGATGCAATTTGTAATTAGGATCGGCCGACTCAACTAGTGACCAAAAAACCTTGCCATGATTCATCTGCTTGGTGTGTGAAAGTTCATGAATGATGATGTAATCAATCAATTCAAAGTCTAATTTCATCAATGCAATATTTAAACTGACTGTTCCGTTGCTGCTATAGCTTCCCCAGCGTCCGCTAGCATGAGAAAATCTAACCTTTTTATATGAGTAGCCATATTTTTGAGCCAAGAATAATAATCGATTTGGTAAATAGCTTTTTGCCTCGATTCTGAGGGCTGAAATCACACAATCACGTATTGCACGTGATACGTCTGGGTCGGACAGCTTTTTACTGGTTGGTAAATTGACGACTATCTTTTGCCCTTGTCGTTTGACGACAAGTTCTTGGTCCATTGAGGGTTGGATAATCAGCGTATGGCTTTTTCCTATTTGGACTCCATGTTCAAATACATATTCCGGTTTTGATTTGTCTAATATTTCCCGAAGCTCATTTCTGGATTTTTTTAGTAAGTGTTTTACTAAAAATATGGGCGCATGCATTGGTAATGATGCATGTAATGACCCGTCTGGCGCAACTCTAACTCGAACTTGAGTTGCAATAGGGCTTCGCCGAATTGTCACTTTGCCAAATTCTTTATCTTGAATTACAGGCATTAATACTCTTTTCTAACGAATCAAATAATTTCTACGTTTTGGTGGTTGGACTAGTGTATTTTGTTGACTATCATTTGGATGTGTTTGAATCATATGTTTTAAAACAATTTTTAATTGGCTAGCATAAGTATGTTTGCCACTAATAACAATGGCTTTTTCATGTATTTTTGGATCACTAAAGTGTTTTAGACTATTATTAAATTCCTCAGCACTTAGGGCTGGTTTCTCTAGAGATGATTTTAGGGAACGTTTTTTTGCAGATACTAGTTCGGTTTGAACCCAAATATACAATGGTTCGTAACCAGCTTTACGTGCAGTTTTTGAAATTGTTATACGATCAGATTGAAGACTGGTCCGACCTTCATAAATGACTGTCCGTTTTGTTTTTAAAACTTCATCAAGAATATAATTTGAAACTTTTAATAATATTTTATCTTCTTCGTCGTTGTACAATGGGTTCGTAAATATTTCTTTTCGTAATTTATCGAAGCTAATAATTGGAGCTTTGAAGGTTTCTGCAAAATGCTCTGCAAAAAAACTTTTTCCAGATCTTGGTATCCCTACCATTATTATCATATGTGGTTTTGTTGTGTCTTTTGCTTCCATATAAGACAGTATAACAAATGTGTTGCCAAATAAATACACAGCTAAATGTAGTAACACTAAAAATATATGCTATGAATATTTATAAACATATAGTATGCTAGCAGTATTAACATAAGTGTTTTTACAGAAAAAAATGACGAAAAAATCTAGCAAACTAAAAAAATTTACTCGAGAATTTTCTTCTATTGAGAAACATGCCAAAAAAAATATTCTAAAACGGATGATACGTAGAAAACAATTTAGTAGATTCTTACATATATTGGGTCCTGGTATAGTAACTGGTGCAGCCGATGATGATCCTTCAGGAATTGCAACCTATTCTCAGGCTGGAGCAGCCTATGGATATGGGTTTTTATGGACTTTTCCAATTATGCTGCCACTTATGGTCGCAGTGCAGGATTCATGTTCTAGAATAGGTGCTGTAACTGGTAAGGGACTTGCGGCAGTTATTAAAGATAACTATAGTAAAAAATTACTATACATGTCTGTTGTACTGGTAGTAGTAGCTAATACGGTTAATATTGGATCGGACTTAGGCGCGATGGCTGCAACGACTCAACTATTTGTTGATTTGCCCTATTTCCTATTAGCATTAATGTACGCCGTTGTTATCATTTTCTTAATTATATTCGTAAGCTATAAAAAGTATGTAAAAATTCTTAAATGGTTAGCTATTGCACTGCTAGCTTACCCAGTTACGGCTTTTATGGTAGGTCAGAATTGGTCAGAATTAATTCGAAACACTTTTTTTGTTATTCCAACAATTAATTCTACGACAATATATATTTTAGTTGGCATACTTGGGACAACTATTTCTCCATATTGCTTTTTTTGGGATACGTCAGAAACTGTCGAAGAAGAGATTTCGCATCATCGCTTGGCTGCACTTGGAAATATTCCTAAAATAAGCAAAAGATTCCTAAAAGATGTTCGACTGGATAATTTAATTGGTATGAGTTTATCAACGATTATTGCATGGTTCATTGTAGTAGTATGCGCATCGGTATTATTTCAAAATGGTGTACGTGACATTAGCACTGCGGCTGACGCCGCTCGTGCTCTTCAGCCACTGGTTAATGGATTCCCATACGCCGGATTAATCGCTAAATTTATATTTTCATTTGGTATTATTGGAATCGGTTTGCTAGCTATACCGACACTGGCTGGCTCATCAGCTTATGCTATATCAGAAACATTGGGATGGAAAGAAGGTCTATATCGTAAATTTAGTAAGGCGATTGGGTTTTATGCCGTAATCATTACGGCTACAGTCGTTGGATTGGTAATAAATATACTGGGTATCAATCCCATCCAAGCATTGATATTTACAGCCGTTTTTAACGGTGTTGCCGCAGTACCCCTAATTTGGATGATTGTTAGAATTGGGAATAATTCACAAATTATGGGTGAATATAAAAATGGCGTGGTATCAAACATTTTTGTAAAGATTGCTCTTGTTGTAATGACACTGGCAGTATTGGCATTATTCTTTTTTATGGCAGTTGGAAAAGTTTAGTTAGTTTAATGTAAAAATTAATGACTGAATGAAACAGGCGAGACGTACAAATCATCTTTTAGCACCTATCATTACTATTTACAAATAATCATAAGTATGTTATGCTATTAATAATTTTAGGAGTTACATAAACACTATAGTTTTTATGTTATGTTAAAATAGATAACTACAAACCAGATATTCATTATGTAATAAATTGGAGATAAATGATGATAAAGTCAAATATTGAACAAAATAGTATTCAAGAAATAGCAGAGATTGCTAGGCTTATTAACAATTTTGAAATGGATTATGCGTCTCGAGAGCATGCGATAAAAAGACTGACCGAAATTGCACTACGTCTGGCAAGTACTGAACATAAAACTGATCAACAGGCAGAACAATCAAGAACAGACCTAGAGATTGAGTATTCAGTTATGCCCAGAACTCGTGATGAATCTGAAAAAGCCATCGATCAATTGAATAATGAAAGACGAAATTTAAATCAATTTATTGAAGCTGCCGGTGCTGGTACGTGGAAATGGGATGTAAAGAACGATGTAGAATGGGTTGATTCTAGAACCCTATTAATGCTAGGTTATACGCCAGATGATTTTAATGGCGATAATCCACTGAATTTGGATGATATAACGGATCCTACTGACAAAAAAAGATCTGATGAGTTATTGAAAATGATCATTAATGATCCGTCAGTAGATAATTACATTTGTGAATTATGGATGAAATGTAAAGACGGAACAAAAAAATGCTTTGAAGATAAGGGTAAGGTTGTCGATAGGGACGAAAATGGCCTCGCACTGTATGTCGCAGGTACAACTATAGATATCACCGAGCGTAAATTGATGCAAGAAGAGATTATTGAGCTGTCATTAACGGATGAACTAACTGGTCTTGGGAATAGGCGTTATTTAAAAAATGAACTTGAAAGATTTAAAAAAAGTGGTCGAAAAAATCCAATAACAGTAATTAGTTGGGATGTTGCTGATTTTAAAACGATAAATGATACATTAGGTCATGATGTTGGCGATAGAGTGCTTAGACTGATTGCTGATATCTTGAAGAGAGAGCTTAGATCGGATGATTGTATCGTTCGGATGGGTGGAGACGAATTTATAGCACTCCTACCACTGACGGACGAGCAAACAGCAAGAAACATACAACAAAGAATTGAAGAAAGCTTAGCCAAAGAATCAGACATACTACCACTAAGAATTTCGGCGGGAATAGCAACATCGTATGATAAAGACGAAAACCTGAATGAATTACTAACATTAGCAGATATAAAAATGTATGAGCATAAGAAGGCTCAAAAAAACGGTGGCGTGATAATCAAGTCATAACACTTAAAAAGTAAATATTTACTAAACTATGTCAGATTACTATATTTATTGGCTTCTAGCCTTCAACGCTAAGGTTGGTTAACCCATGCACATCCTAGTCTATCGATTTATTGCTACTTCTTTGTTCCATGCCTGTCTTTGGCAACGAGACCACGAACGTAGTGCCCATGCCCTCTTTTGAATGAAATGTAATGTTTCCACCTGCTTCCGTCAAAATTGATTTTACTATATACAGCCCAAGACCAGTGCCCTCGGTGTCTTTTTCTCGGATATTATCAGCTCTAAATAATTTTGAAAATATCTTCTCTTTTTGGTCATCTGGTATGCCAAACCCATGATCTGAAACTTCAATAATATATGTTGATTTAATATTTTTTGGGTTATAAGAAAATTTAATGAGTATTTCGCTGTTATTAGGTGAATATATGGCACATTTTGAATATAACTTGTCGACATGGACAAAAAATATACTAGTTGTTTTGACGGGCATGGATTATAATTAAGTATTTTATTAATCACAATTAAAGAGCTCGGTTCGGAGCTCTTTAATTGTGTTCTTAACTTTTATTTTTGATCTTTGGTTGTAACGACAATTCCGCCAGATGCCATGGACACTAGGTTAAAGATTACAGCCTGGACAAATCCAACAACTGCGCCGATAACTGCATACATAACAGTTACGAAAAATACTTGGACCAATCCAGCTGTGATACCGAATACCAAGCCTTTTAGAAGACTTGCTGTTTCGACACCAAAGTGAAGGCTAGCTGACATTGCATAAAGCAAGCTTACGATGAAACCTACGATACCAAATCCGGCTGCATAAAAACCTGCAAGTGAGCCGAGTCTTACTTTTACTATATTTAAATCTTTCATATTCCTGATCCTTCTCCCACCACAAAATATTACTAATTTAAATATATACCTTTTATAATAAAAAAACAATAAAGCAAAAAGCTCCACGTACATCAACGCGGGCTTTTTGCCCAGCGGACGTTGTGGAGCTGTCAGACGCGCCAGAGTTCATCGTCAAGGATGAATTTGTCGTCAGAGTTAGAGACGACAATAATTATCTCCTCGATCGGTGGTTTGGTCTTGATGAAATCGGCAATGGCTTTTGCCAACTCCAGCAGATCACTCACATCGGCATCGAATGTTGGGATGCAAACGCTAGCAACCTTATACTTGGTCGAGGCAGCCAGGGCCAAGCTGACTACCTTGTAGACCGACTTTGACTCGTCGGCGACAAAAATCACAGACTTGTTCAGTCCACCATGTGGAATAAGTGCTTCCACGTAGAGAACCTGGCCTGATCGCAAGGGCATTTCTGCCTCTGCCAGCGCGTGGAACAGGTTGCCTGAGCGACTCTTGATTTGCTCGTGCAACTTGCCAACGCACTTCTTGGGGTTGATAACTGCTACCAATGCGTCTGTTTTGATAGCAGTTACCTCACCCTCTACGACTCTGATTTTAGCCAACTATCCTCCAATATGTTCGAATGTTGCCCAATCAAATCCAAATGGATTCATTATTATATTAAAACATTACGCAATATAAGTCAATTGTTTATACGATAACCATTAAACCTAGTTTTCATCATACGCTGTTAATTTAACATATCTCTCATGATTGACGCGTTTTTATCATTTTTTGTTAATGGATTTAAATCCCAAAGATATTCAATTGTTGCTAGTATTGAGTAATGATTATATGGTTCGACAGATATATATTTTTTCCTAGCTGCTGAACCCAAAAAAAGTGTCAATACCCTGCTATCCAATCGATCTCCTTCGTCCCAAGTGATAATTAGAAGTGAGTTTTGCTTTGTAAATGCCGATGAAGATAAGATTTTTGGCACATTTTGAGATAGCCATTTATCACCAATGCCTACCTGGCAATTATGCATATCATTACATAAATTTGGGCTAATAAAGGAATAGTTTGGTAAATTTGAATTGTCTATGTCTTTTTTCAGATTACTGAAAGGTACAATTTGACTTGAGCACTGAGTATTATTGCTACTTATACTCTTATAATATATAAACGGGTTATGCCTGGTAGCATATTTTTTTGTGTCTTTGAAGTCGCAACTAATTGGCATACTCTCAGCGTACATTTTCCAGGTTCTTCCCGAGTTTTCTATCTCGTCTGTGATATTAGCGACATGAGCCTGACAAAAATGTTTTTTTGGGTTACAACTATTTGATATATTTGTTGAAGAGCCACTAGTCAATGCGATATAGGGGTTTTTCGAAACCGCATGATAGTTTGTTGCAACGGCACTGGTTTTGATTAGTTTATTTATATATTGTGCATTTGAGTTGTTGAATAGTGAATCCAGTGATTTATTTTCATCAACTATTATCACAACATGGTCAATTATTGGGATATCAAATAAACTAGCAGTATAAACTTTATTGTTTTGATTATATAATTTTGAGTTAACAGTTGATACAAATATTACTAGAATTAGAGAAATAATTGTTATAGAAATAATTATAATTTTTCGTATTTTGCGTAGCATTACTATGCTATTATAATCAAATCAGATAAAAAAACTATAAAATTGTTTCGAAGTTGCATACATGAATTTTTTATTGGAATAGATAACGAATGACAACAATTCCAGAGCCACCCGCGCCAGAAATATATCCCTGATTTGCACCACCGCCACCGCCACCGGTATTAGGGATTGCAGAAATTGCATTAGAATCACCGGGACTATAGCCACCACCATGGGTTCCTGTACTAGAGGGTCCATACATAGCACCACCACCACCGCCACCTGCATACCCAACGAAAGTACCACTTTGAACAATATCACTATTTATACCAGCACCACCGTCACCGGCATAATATTGATTAGGGTGACCGCCTGGGGCACCTGGCAATCCGCCAGATCCTGCGGCACCACCACCACCACCACCACCATATAACAAGTTTCCAAGCCACATTAGAGAATCGCCTCCGGCATGGCCTTGTCCACTTGTGCCTAAACCTCCAATTGTTCCCCAAGAACCACCACCTCCACTACCCCCGAGATTTCCAGCAGATACCAATCCGCCCATGCCTCCTCCAACGGCCGTTTGACCAGCGAATGATGAATCCCCCCCATTAGCTGGCGAGCCGCTATTATCTGCTGGTTGTGCTGGACCACCACTACCTACAACGACATTCATTGTACCCGAAATAGTAACTGTAGTTGCGATTAGACCACCGGCTCCTCCTCCACCGCTACCCGTTCCGCCAGCGTTTGACCGTCCACTGCCACCGCCGGCGACAATTAGAACTTGAGCACCGGTTATACTACCATTACATGATAGTGTACTCGTTCCAACCGTAGTAAATTTATGAACTTTGTATGAACCGTCGGTTGTTATTGTCCCACCAGTGCAAATAACAGGGCTATACGCAACGGGTGCAGTACTATTGGTATTTCGGTAGGCGGTTGTACTAGCAGTATTCGTGGCCGTTAAAGTATAACTTGAATAAGGCGATAATGAACTATAGTCTAGTGTGTTGCCAGGACTAGCTGTAATACAGTATCTAGTATCAACTGGTATTGTTGGACAATAGATTCGACTACCAGTTGCAGTTTCAGCCATTCCTTGTGGATATTGACTATTATCGACTTGGTATAGCTTTAATTTATTAGAAGCATTATTTAGATCTGATTGTAATGAAGCAGCTGTAGCTTTGGAACTAATACCGGTAAAAGCAACGATAGTAATGGCAGCTAGAATACCAATAACAACTATGACTACAAGGAGTTCGACAATGGTAAAGGCAGAGGCTTTGTTTGTTTTTTTAATCATCTTTAAGAATTTTAACATAAACGAATTATAATTGTAAATCATTATTCCGATAAAATATTTTAAATATATAATTTTTATTCATATGCCTGCAACCTTAAACAGCTTGCCTATTGAGAATGTTATCGCCATAGCTATAACGCCACACGCTACGACTCTGAGTATCGATTTAATTTTGTTTGACCTACTAGCTTTTGCACTAATGTATCCTGTCAAGATCAGCGCAAATATAACAGAAATGAATGTTAGCGGTATAGACAATGCCCCAGTTGGCAACATGATAGCGATTAGTGGAATAGTTGCGCCTGATGTATACGACAGTGCTGAAGCAAATACCGAATGCCAAGGATTTGTTAAATGCTGGGGATCAATGTTCAGTTCCATTGCAGAATGCGCCAGTAAGGCGTCTGTTGATGTGAGCTCTTTCGCAACCGCCAGTGCTGTATCAGGTTTTAGGCCTCTATTTTTGTACAATGTGGCTAGTTCATTCAGTTCATATTGTGGTCTATCACGAAGTTCAAGATCCTCTTTATGTAATAAAGCTTGTTCGTTATCTCTTTCAGCACTAACTGAAATATATTCACCTGCAGCCATAGATATTGCTCCAGCTGCAATTCCAGCCAATCCGGCTGTTAGAATAAAAATCTTTGAACCACCAGCACTTGCAATACCGATAACTAACCCTGATATTGACAGAATCCCATCGTTTGATCCCATAACGGCTGCTCGTAGGCGATTAGATTTTTTGTTTTTGTTAGATAATTTATTAGCCATAACTTAATTTTAGCATAATCATTAAAGACAAAAATAGTTCTGGAATAATAGCGTTGATCTAACTTTATGACTTTGCGTCATTGTAAATACTTGAAACTGCCACAGCACCTTCTGCTGCTGATGTAATGATTTGTTTAAATTTGCCAGAATTGGTTGTAATATCGCCTGCGGCCCAAACATTTTTAATATTTGTTTTTTGATTATTGTCAACAATGATATATCCACTATCATCGGTTTCAAGGCCTAATTCGCTGATTAAAAATTCTGAAGGAGTTGATCCAACTTCAATGAAGATTCCGTCAATATCGAGTTTCCTGCCGTCACTACAAATAACATGATTGACTTTTGTAGTGCCTAATATTTTTTTTGGCATGATTGTAGGTAGTATTTCAATCTTGGGGTTAGTATTAACTTGGTCAATCCATATCGGCTCAGCTTTTAGACTACTGCTTCTATACATTAAATATACTTTTTTAGCGATTTTACTCATAAAAACAGCACTCGTGCAAGCACTATCTCCACTGCCGACAACAATAACATCCATGTTTTTGTATTTAGGGCCGTCGACTGCCGTGCTGTACGAGACACCCTTACCAAAATATTTTTCCTCTCCTGGGATTCCTAGTTTCTCTTTTTGCGTACCAACCGTAAATAAAATACGTTTTGCATCGAAGCTATTTTTACTGGTTGTAACATGGAAAAAGTCGGTTTTATTTTCGATTGATTGAACGTAATCGTCGGCTAGTTCTGCTTTGACGTGTTTTGCGTGGTCATATATCTTTTGCGATAATTCACTACCTACAATACTTTTTTCACCTGGCCAGTTTTCAACGTTATGGGCATGATTAATTTTACCGCCATATTCAGGCGAAATGGTTATGGCTTTCATTTTATATCTGACGGCGTAAATAGCTGCTGTTAGGCCCGCTGGACCACCGCCTATAATTGCAATATCGTGCATAATATCCTTTGTTTATTAATTGAATTGTAACACACTATAACATAATAACTACTGACGAAAACTCAATAAAACCTACATATCTGTATCGGATTCTAAAAATATTTCACCGATATCGTTAAACGTTTTACGTTTCGATAGATAGTCAACTACTTCATCAATTCTTGTCCAATCCTCATCATTCAATACAGTTAGTCCAAGTTCTTGCTGAGCACTTTTCCAATTTTCCATTTCTTTATCACTAATTTCGTCTGGATACACAACAACTGAAGAGTCGAATGCACCATCTGCTGTTGGGTCTATACATAACTCAAATTCTTCGAATCGTCCGTCAAAATCTTCTCTACAGGCCCAAAGTGCACGTGGGTTATACATATCGACTATATTTGAACCAAATTTACCACCCTTTAATACCCATGTTGATCCATCCAAATCAAATTCTACCCAGTCTTTTTCAATTTCATCGTACAGACCACGTAAAGTATTAATTCGCTTTTTGTTGTCTATTCTCGCAAGATGGTTCTTTTTCAATCATTAGGCATACTATAACATAAAAATAAATTATATGTATTGTTTGTAATAAATATATGCGTGACTGGTCCTCTTATACGATTCTAGGACATGTAATATTCATTATTGTATAAATCGAGAACGGATATTTGTGTAGTGTGATTTGACGACCAATATCCATCCAGCCACTGCCCAAAATAATGCATATAAAGATATAAAGGCGCCAACGTTGAATGGAAAGTCATGGATGATGGTACTTTTAATAACAAAAACAAACAAACTCAACCCTACAAACAAGAAAACAACACCCAAGGCAAATTTTACGATATTAATCGTCGTGATTGCGCTTTTTTTGGGATAAAAAATAAAGGTTGTGTATGCAACAACTATAATCAATAGAAATATTATATTTAGAGACCATACTTTGATTAAATTAATTTCCAGTACGCCGAATACAAGAATGATTGACAATATTCTGATAATTAAATAGGATTCAGGAATATTTCGTTTTCGTTTTTTGATGATTCGGTCATTATTTTGTCTTGCCACTCGGTAATTATATCATGAATATAGTGAGCATAAACGTGTCAGTCGCTTGTGGATGATTTAAGAACTTTAAACGATCAAAGTCAATTACCTACACAGCGCACCGAAAACCCGTAGCCCTTGGCGCCCGCACTGCGGTACACCGTCGCGTAACCCGAGTTCAAGTAGCGCCCCCAAGCATTAGCGCTGGACTCCGAACTCGACCACAAGTGCGCGTCCGACAACAGACTGCCGAAGGACCCGTCAGTACTGCGGTAGCCGGCAAGCGGCATGCTTAGTCCTGAAGAACCAGCTGGTTTGAGTTGAGTGCCTTGGTCAGTCCCGCGCCAACCAGTAGCGTCGGCTGCTGCCTGAGTCATACCTAGTTGCATTTCTAGAGTTTTGTATTCAGCATCAGTTGGTATATGGCTGCCAACTGGACAAATGCCTTGCGCACCGGCGGTTATGACATATTGCATGGCTTCGTCCCATTGGTAAAGTCCTCCATAGGTTGTGCAGTTGGATTCAGTATTACCGTAACAGTATTTTTCTAATGTTGAATTGTTTGTTTGGGCTGTGACGCCTGTCACCATGGTACCGACATTTAGATTGGCTTTAGCCCAGACTTGGGTGCCGATAGCAAGCCAGTTAGTTGGGTCTGTGGCTACTAGTGAAGATATTGCTGTTGGTGATGAGTTATTGGTAATACTATAGACTGTACTGCTAGCTGTGTTTGTATTAGTTAATGTATATAGTGAATTAGGACTTGCTAATAAATAGTCAAATCTATTCCCAGAGCTTGATTTAAGACAGTATTTAGTATCAGTTGTAGGAGTTGAGTCACGTGGGCATTTATTGGTATCAAGATCAACTGGATAAGCTCCATGGTCAATATAGTATAGGGCTATTTGTTTTTTGGCACTAGATAGATCAGACTGTAGGGCTGAGACAGTGGCTTTGGATGAGATGCCTGTGTAGGAGACTATGGTTATGGCGGCTAATACTCCTATTACTACTATGACTACTAGGAGTTCGACTATGGTGAAGGCTTTTTTGTAGATTATAGATTTTGGATTATCGATTATAGGAAATTTCATCCTGTTAGTAACTTTATTAATAAATGATAAATTCATATGTGTAAATACCCACATTTATGATTGAGATTTCTGACAGGATTCATAGATATAGTTTAGCATAAGTTTGGTATACATTGTGTTATCGACTATAAGATTAAAACATAAGACCTGCATAGACGTTTTCATTGTGCTTATGCTCGGCAGGCCATCCTTGACGATGCTAGAACTATATTGAAGATAGGTATATGGATACCTGAAACTGAAGCCTACAGCCCCCAAATTGCATCTAAAATCTTAATTCTGACGGACTGGAACGCTGGAACAAACGATGAAAACAGCGTGACAGCAGATAAGATTGTTGCATTCTGAATCATTGCGCCTTGGTTGACAAATAGAGTTACATAACCGTACGGGAACTTAAAGGGATGCTGAACTACAATTGGGGCTAGGACATATAGAAACACGAGTGCGCCAATACTGATACCGATCATTGCAAAAAATGCCGATTTTAATAGATAGTTGCCGATAATTGCCTTTGACTGTATACCTATCGCGCGCTCTATACCGATCTGTTTCCTTTTATTGATCAAATCAACATATGTGACTATAAAGACGGTTATCGCGGCTACTATTAGCGAGATTATTTTTAGTATTTGATTTATTAGATCGAATGTTTTTAATTGATCTCTCACAGGTCCTGCTAGATCATCTGATGTTTGATATTTTATTCCGGGTTGTTCCGACACTAAGTTATCACCTAGACTTGTATTACTCTCAGTGTTTTTAGATTTTACATAGACCGAAGTCGAGTGATTTTTCGTTATTGGTAGCAATAAATTGGCATCCTTTTGAGATATATAGGCCTTTTGGTCAGATTGAAGGAAGTTATTATTGAAAATTCCTTTCACTTTAAAGTCATGTGTTTTGCCATTTATCAAACTGACTGTTACCGTGTCACCAGCGTGTACGTTTTTCAATGAAATAGCGTATCCTTGCATATTTGTCTGTCCTGCCCCTGCAATTTCCACCCCCAATACTGTCGAATCCGTATCA
>CAIPOF010000020.1 GCA_903866605.1 uncultured bacterium
ATTAACAGCCCAGGTGGTAGCGTATACGATGGCATGGCAATCTATGACACAATGCAATATATTTCACCTGATGTCCAGACTATTGGTATTGGTTTGCAGGCCAGTATGGGCGCATTTTTGTTGTCCAGCGGTGCCAAGGGAAAACGTTTTATGCTACCACATAGTAAGGTCATGATCCATCAACCCAGCCATGGCACCAAGGGTAAAGTTACAGATATGGAAATCGATCTAAAAGAAGGTCTGGCCGTCAAGGAAATGCTGGCAGAGTTATTTGCCAAAAATACTGGCCAAAAACTGGCAAAAATCAAGGCCGATATGGAACGAGATTATTGGATGACTCCAGACGAAGCCAAAAAATACGGCCTTATTGACGAAGTTATTTCAAAATCATAAAATATACAAAAATAGAGTAAATGGTATTGACTATTAATTTGCTATGGTTCACAATAGTTAACAAGAAGTAGTGTAGCTGCTGTTAATCTGTGTCTTTTAATATATGTGGCATTATATTATTTGCAAACCGCAGCTAAGGGAATCTTCGGCGCCAAGAACCCCTATAACCAACTAAAAAAACAATCTATTGCGAGGAGCAAGCAAAATTTATGGCAAAAGCAAAGCCTACTAGCACTAAACGTGTCTTCTTTACTGACAGCAAAGGAGCACTCCCGATCCCAAACTTAATTGCTCATCAAAAAGACAGCTGGCGAGATTTCGTCGAAACAGGTCTCAGTGAAATATTTTCAGAGTTAAATCCAATCGATGATTATACTGGTCAAAAATTAGCACTTCGTTTTAGTGACTATTCTTTCGATGAACCAAAAAATAGCGAACAAGATGCCAAAGAGAATAATTTAACATTTGATGCTCCATTACATGCCAATGTGGAATTAACGAACAAAGTCACCGGAGAAGTTAAAGAAAGTGAAATTTATCTGGGTGATTACCCATGGATGACTGATCGTGGAACATTTATTGTTAATGGAACTGAACGTGTTATTGTCTCGCAACTTATTCGTAGTGCCGGTGTGTTTTTTACTGCCGACAAGGCTACCGCGCGTAATAATTACGGAGCAAAACTTATCCCTGGCCGAGGTGCATGGCTGGAAATTGAAACAGCTGCAAATGGAGTTATATATGTAAAGATTGATCGACGCCGCAAACTGCCAATTACGACACTACTCCGTGCTCTCGGTCACAGTAAAACATCAGAGATAAAGAGTCTTTTTGACGATATTGACACTGGTGAAGTTAAATATATTGATGCCACATTAGAAAAAGATTCTGCACGGGGATCAAACGAGGCCTTGATTGAAGTATATCGTCGCCTTCGGCCAGGAGATCTAGCAACAGTTGACAATGCTCGCACTATGATTGAACGAATGTTCTTTGATTTCAAGCGATTTGATTACAGTCGGGTTGGTCGATTTAAATTGAACCAACGTCTTGGTCTTAAACTGCCAAACACTACTGAAAATCGTGTTTTTCAACTAAGTGATTTAATTGCAATTATTCGCGAAATTATTCGTCTGAATAACACCCAAGATTTAGCAGATGATATTGATTCACTGTCTAACCGTCGTATTAAATTAGTTGGTGAACTAGTAGCTCGTCAGTTTCGTGTAGGAATGCTTAGAATGCAACGGAATGCCATGGATCGTATGAGTATGTGCGATTTGGAAAACGTAACACCTGGGCAATTGATAAATGCACGACCAGTGGTCGCTGCCGTTCGTGAATTTTTTGCAAGTTCACAATTATCACAATTAATGGACGAGACTAATCCATTGTCTGAGTTGTCACATAAACGCCGTCTAAGTTCGATGGGACCTGGTGGTTTATCGCGTGAACGTGCTGGATTTGATGTTCGTGATGCCCATCCAACCCATTATGGACGCATTTGTGTCATAGAAACACCAGAAGGCGCAAATATTGGACTAGTTCTGAATTTAGCTACATATTCAAAAATAAACGAATATGGTTTTATCGAAACTCCATATTTGAAAGTCGACAGTGGCAAAGTAACTAAAAAAGTAGTTTATCTGGATGCGGCTCAGGAAGTAGTAGAAGTTATTGCCGATGCCAGTGTCAAATTAAACGCTGATGGGTCATTTGTTGATGAACGTGTTAGCGCTAGAAATGGTATTTTGCCAGAACAGGTTGATGCGCGTGATGTAACTTATGTTGATGCTTCAAACAAGCAAATTCTGGGATCATCAGCCGCATTAATCCCATTTATTGAGAAAAATCGTGTGGACAGATCACTTACTGGTTCTGCCATGCAAAAACAAGCTGTGCCGCTATTAATTCCAGAATCTCCGGTTGTCGGGACTGGTATTGAGGCCGATATTGCTAAAAACACCAGTCAACTAATTATGGCCGAAGGTATCGGTGAAGTTATTAGGGCAGATGCAGACGAAGTCGATGTTAAATACAAAGATGGTGTTAAAAAGTACGAATTAATTCACTTTGCAAAAAGTAATGATGATCGTTCAATAAATCAAAAAGTCCGTGTAACTCGTGGACAAAAAGTTAAAAAAGACGATATTTTGATCGAAGGAGCATCAATTGCCGATGGCGAATTAGCTCTTGGCCGAGATTTGTTGGTCGCATTTATGCCATGGGGTGGATACAACATGGATGACGCAACGATATTATCCAGTCGTTTAGTCCGAGATGACACATTGACAAGCATAAATATCAAGGATTATACGGTTGAAGTTCGTGAAACCAAGCTTGGGAATGAAATTGTAACTCGAGATATTCCTAATGTCAGTGAAGAATCACTGCGACATCTGGATCAAGATGGAATTGTTCAAATTGGATCAGAACTTCGAAATGGTGATGTCTTGGTCGGAAAGATTACACCAAAAGGCGAGCAAGAACTTTCAAGTGAAGAAAGGCTACTGCGGGCAATATTTGGTGAAAAAGCCAAAGACGTTCGAGATACTTCATTACGTATGAATAACTCTGGTGGCGGTAAGGTTGTTGGAGTAAAAATATTTAGTCGCGAAAATGGCCACGAATTAAAAGCCGGTGTTTTGATGCAAGTCCAGATATTCGTCGCTCAACTTCGTAAAATCAGCGTTGGCGATAAATTAGCAGGACGACATGGAAATAAAGGTGTTATTGCCAAAATTCTACCTATCGAAGACATGCCATACATGGAAGACGGAACACCAATCGATGTTGTTTTGAACCCACTTGGTGTGCCATCACGTATGAATATTGGACAGTTGTTTGAAACGCACTTAGGCATGGCAGCTCGAGCACTTGGATATAAAGTTGCAACTCCTCCATTTAACGGAGTCCCCAACGAGATAATTAGTGAACAGTTAGAAAAAGCTGGAT
This sequence comes from uncultured bacterium, assembly GCA_903866605.1. Taxonomy (GTDB): domain Bacteria; phylum Patescibacteriota; class Saccharimonadia; order Saccharimonadales; family Saccharimonadaceae; genus UBA1547. Next base: position 3,349 of record CAIPOF010000020.1, read on the forward strand.
TTGAACGCGACGGCAAGTTCCAACTATTTGATGGTCAGAATGGTCGGGCTTTCGAGGAGCGAACCACTGTTGGTGTAATGCATATGATTAAGTTGCACCATATGGTAAGTGACAAAATACATGCACGATCGACAGGTCCATATACAATGGTCACACAGCAGCCACTAGGTGGTAAGGCACAAAATGGTGGTCAGCGATTTGGAGAAATGGAAGTATGGGCACTTGAAGCCTACGGCGCAGCCGCAACTCTTCAAGAGATGATTACTATTAAGTCAGATGATGTCTATGGACGTGCCAAAGCCTATGAATCAATTATCAAGAATGAACCAATTGTTGGACCAAAACTTCCAGAGTCATTCAACGTTCTAGTGAAAGAGCTCCAAGGCTTAGGTCTACGAGTTGATTTGCTAGACGAAGCCGAAGATGCGATTGTTGATGCGGCTCAGGTCGTAGGTACTCTTCCAAGCGAAGAGACAATGGTCGATGATGAAGTTTTAGATAGCATTGATGAAACAGTAGAAGAAGAATTCGATCAAATTAATGAGGATATGATAATCATTGATGATGAAGAAAACACCGAAGCTAAGGAGGTTGCATAATGTCTCGAGTAATTGCTAGTAACGGGATTGCTGATTTTAATGCAATTCGACTTACCGTGGCCAGTCCTGAGGATGTTCTTCGTTGGAGCAACGGTGAAGTCACAAAACCAGAAACAATAAATTATAGAACTCAAAAACCAGAACGAGATGGTTTGTTCTGTGAGCGAATATTTGGACCAGTCAAGGATGTAAATCCACATGATAATAAACTAAAAGGCGTTCGATCTCGTGAAGCGGCTGTTGATAAAAATGGTGAACTAATCACCAAATCGATAGTCCGACGCGAAAGAATGGCACACATAACACTTGCTACCCCAGTCGCTCATATTTGGTTTATGCGTGGAACACCAAGTGCAATGAGTTTGCTACTTGGAATCACTGTTCGAAATCTAGAACGAATTGCCTACTTTGCAACTTATGTAGTTCTAAAAGTTAATGATGAAAAACGAGAACAATTTATATCTGACCTAGAGGCAGAAACCGAAGCAGGACGAATAGCGATAAAAATGCGCTATGAACGTGAAGCAGGGGTTGAGAATGCTGATATTAAATCATTAGCAGCTGAACAATCAAGAGAAATTGAAGAGCTTGAAGATAATTATAACTTCAAAAAATCGCAACTAGACAGTCTCGTTAAAAGTGCATTAATAAATGAAGTTGATTTTCGAAAATTGCCAGAAGAATATGAAGATTTAGTTGAAGTTGGAATGGGCGGAGCTGCTTTAAAAACATTACTTGATGAGATTGATTTGCCTAAATTGATTGCTGAATTATCCGAAGAGGTTACAAATGCTAAGGGACAGCGTGAAAAGAAACTACTAAAGCGATTGAAAATGTTAGAAGGAATGTCTACGGCGGGAATTAATCCGAGTAGCCTTGCCTTAACGGTGTTGCCAGTTATTCCACCAGATCTTAGGCCTATGGTTCAATTGACGGGTGGACGATTTGCAACCAGTGATTTGAATGATTTATACCGTAGGGTAATTAATCGTAATAATCGTCTTAAGAAATTGATTAATCTAAATGCTCCAGAAGTAATTTGTCGAAATGAAATGAGAATGTTGCAAGAGGCAGTTGATGCATTAATTGATAACAGTGCTGCCAAAGGTAATCGAGCAGTTAATGCAACCGGTGGCCGCAGACGATTGAAGTCAATCAGCGACATGCTAAAGGGCAAACAGGGACGTTTTCGTCAAAATCTGCTGGGTAAACGAGTAGATTATTCTGGTCGTTCAGTGATTGTCGTAGGTCCAAAACTTCACATCGACGAATGTGGTCTACCAAAACAAATGGCGCTCGAATTATTCAAGCCATTTATTATTAGTTGGTTAATTCGTGGTGAACATGCCTATAATATTCGTTCGGCTACGCGTTTAATTGAATCAGGTGATGCATTGGTTTGGGATGCACTAGACGCAGTCATAGAAGGCAAATATGTACTATTGAATCGTGCACCGTCACTTCATCGTTTGTCAATTCAAGCATTCCAGCCAGTACTTGTTGAGGGTAAAGCAATTCAGTTGCACCCACTTGTAGCTAACGGATTTAATGCAGATTACGATGGTGATCAAATGGCAGTCCATCTACCTCTTTCAGATGCTGCGCAGCGGGAAGCTAGAGAATTAATGAGTGCTACTAACAATTTGCTTAAACCAGCTGATGGGGCTCCGGTCCTAAGCATTGGTCAAGATGTTGTTTTGGGAAACTACTACCTAACGTACGAAAAACCAAATGCGCAGGGCGCTAAACATAAAGCCTACAGTTCGGTCTACGAGGCCGAAATGGCGTATGATAATGGTCATTTGCTGTTGCAAAGTCCAATTCGAGTTTCATTTAGAGGCGTAAATCGCGAAACAACATTAGGACGTGTATTCTTTAATGATATTTTGCCTGATGATTTTCCGTTTGATAATTCAGTCCAAAATAAGAAACAGTTAAAGCGTGTACTTGCAAAAATCTTTAATGATTACGGTGCGCTTACAACAGCTCAAACAGCCGATCGAATGAAAGGTTTGGCGTTTCGTTTTGCAACCGTTGCCGCTGTTTCGACTGGCAAAGATGACTATGTTCAATTCAAAGAAACTCATGAATTTGTTGCCGAGGGTGATGCCAAGACAAAACTTATTGCAGAGGAATTTGATCAAGGATTAATTACCGATGATGAACGATATAGTCTAACAATTGCCGCTTGGCGTGCAGTTGATCGCAAGATTGCAGATTTTCTAAAAGCTGAATTAAAACAAATGGATACCAGCATCAGCGTTATGGTTAACTCTGGTGCTCGTGGAGACATTAGTAATGTTAAGTGGGCCTCAGCTATGATTGGAATCGTGGTAGACTCAAATAACCGCGAAATTGAGTTGGCAATTCGATCTAACTATAAAGATGGCCTCAGCTCACTAGAGCAATTCGTAGCAACTCGTGGTGCGCGTAAAGGCTTGATTGACACAGCCCTAAAAACTGCTGATGCTGGATATTTGACACGTCGCTTAGTCGATGTATCCCAGGATGTATTTACAGTTGAAGATACTGACGATGATGACGAAGGTTTTGCGATAATGCGTAGCGAATCTGAATTAACAATGATCAATTTTAGTAACAGACTAATTGGTCGATTTACAGCTGAAAAAGTACCTGGATATATTGATGCAGATTCAATTATTACAAGGGAAGTTGCACTGGCGATAGAAGCAGATTCAAGTATTGATTGCGTCAAGATTCAATCCGTTTTGTCGGCTAAGAATTTACGTGGGATTCCTCGCAAAAGTTATGGTATAGATATGGCAACAGGTAGTTTAGTTGATGTCGCACAACCAGTTGGTGTGATTGCGGCACAATCCGTTGGTGAACCGGGCACTCAGCTAACCCTAAAGACATTCCATAAAGGCGGTGAGGCTGGTGGAGATATTACACAAGGTCTGCCTCGTGTCGAAGAGTTATTTGAAGCACGAAGTCCAAAAGGTCAGGCTCATATTACAGAAGTTACTGGACTTGTTGATGTCTGGGAAGATGGTAAAAAGTATGTTGTTCAAGTGACTCCAGAGGCTGGTCATGTCGAAAAAATTGCGCTTGAAGGCCGAACGGTTGTTGTAAAATCTGGCAGTAATATAAAAGTTGGGGATGTTCTGGCGACAGGTGAAAGTGAGTCAAAACCAATTACTGCACCATTTGATGGTGTCGTGGAGATTGCTGGTGAAACATTAATTCTGGCTGCAAATGCCAGCTCACCAGTACGTTATGACATTCCAGGCAGTGCCAAAATAGTTGTTAACGCTGGAGATGTTGTTGAGTCTGGTGATCGATTAACCTCTGGCTCGTTAAATCTGCATGATTTAATGCGCTTAAAGGGTACCGAAGCTACCCAGCGCTATATAATTAACGAAGTTTTGCGTATATATTCAGCCCAGGGTCAAGACGTAGCCGATAAGCATTTGGAGATTATTGTTCGACAGATGTTTAGTCGCGTTCAGATTGAAGACCCAGGTGACAGTACTTTTGTCACTGGCGATATTGTCTCAAAAGCATCAGTTGTAGAGGCAAATGCAGAACTTGCTGCTGATAAAAAAGGACTTGTAGGATATACCCAGTTACTCCTTGGTATCACAAAGGTATCAATATGGTCTGATAGCTTCTTGTCTGCCGCATCATTCCAAGACACAACCCGTGTTTTGATTAATGCAGCAATTAGTGGCCGAATTGATCGTTTGCATGGTCTAAAAGAAAACGTAATTATTGGTCGCAAGATTCCAGTTGGAACAGGGGCCAAAGATTATGATCCAACAGATTCCAACGAATTGCTAGAACAAGAAATTGCTGAAAATATTGAGCTTGCTATCTAAGTTAGTAGACGGTAGGTAGTAAATAGCAGGTGGTAGGGAATAATAAGACTACTACTATATACAAATTACAAACTACAACCTACCAAACGTTGCTTTTACGCAATATTGTTGCTATAATTACGTCTGAGTTTACTCTTATCGAGATAACGGTATATTTGTATGTGTACAGAGTTGTTGTCAGCCGATAAGTATGACACAGAGAAAACATGCTGAGTTTAATCTGTAATTGAGTAGTGATGGTAGGTGACAAATTGTAGATTGTAAAATCTCATGAAGCTATTTACTATATACTATCTACTAAATACTAACTACTAGAAAAAACGGAGTTTTTTAACTAAATGCCAACAATTAATCAATTAGTGCGTCATCCACGCAAGATTGCGAATAAAAAGTCGAAATCGCCTGCGCTTGGCAAGATATATAACGCATTAAAAACTCATTATTATGAGCAAGATAGTCCATTAAAACGTGGAGTATGTATTAGAGTAACAACGAAAACCCCAAAAAAGCCAAATTCAGCCCTTCGTAAGGTAGCTCGTGTTCGATTAACTAACCAACAAGAAGTTTGGGCATATATTGGTGGTGAAGGTCATAACCTGCAAGAACACGCTGTGGTGCTGGTTCGTGGAGGTCGTGTGCCTGATTTACCAGGTGTTCGTTATCATATTGTTCGTGGTGCATTAGACCTCCAAGGCGTTGAAAAACGTAGCCAGGGCCGTTCTAAGTATGGGACTAAGAAAGAAAGTAAATAACATGAAATTAATTCTACTATCTAGTACCTACAAAATACTACCTACTGCGACCGAAGGGAGTCATAATGCCTCGTAAAGTAACTGTAAGTTTGCAACGCACTATCACGCCTGATCGTAAATATCAGAGTGTATTGGTACAAAGACTAATCAATAAGTCAATGTTAAATGGGAAAAAACTGCTTGCCGAGCGTGCCGTTTATAGCGCGTTGGAAGTAGCTGCTAAAAAATTAAACAGCGAAAACCCACTAGAGGTTTTTGAAAAAGCATTAAAAAATATTGCACCAAATTTTGAAGTCAAATCCCGACGTGTTGGTGGCGCAAATTATCAAATACCTTTTCCAATTCAAGGACATCGACAATTGCACTTTGCATTTAGTTGGTTAGTTCAGTCGGCTCGTGCTCGTAAAGGCATGTCATATTCACAGTGTCTAGCCCAAGAAATTATAGATGCCTATAATGATGCTGGTGGTGCGTTCAAGAAAAAGGAAGACACTCACAAGATGGCAGAAGCCAACCGTGCATTTGCACACTTTGCAAGGAGTTAATGTGAATAACGGTAAAAATGGACCAGACAATGATTATCTAATCACTAACCCCAGAGTGCTGGAAGGTCATGATTACAATGAAGATTTTGCTATTGCAGCTCGATGCGACTCAGACGGGAAACCTTTAATTATTTCAGAAGCTCATCTGAACCTTGAAATGAAAACTGCGAATACTCAGGTTAGAGTACTGTCAACCGAACAGAGTCTTGAAATGAGAACCCCGGACACCTTAAGTGATGACTCTGATATCTTGACTGCTGCCAAATTAGCGCAAGCAGCGATGGATATAGCAATTAGTGTTACAGGATTCAGCCAATATAATAAAGTATTAGAAGAATTACAAACAAGGAGATAAGAAATGGCAGAGAGACAAGTCCCACTAAAAGATCTTCGCAATATTGGTATTATTGCTCATATTGATGCTGGCAAGACAACTGTAACCGAAGGAATTCTGTATCGTACAGGCTTAAAGCACAAAATTGGTATTGTTCACGATGGAGGAACGACTACAACTGATTGGATGGAGCAAGAACGAGAGCGTGGTATTACAATTACATCGGCCGCAGTTACAGCTTTTTGGCGTGATCACAAGATTAATATTATAGACACTCCAGGCCATATTGACTTTACGGCCGAAGTTGAACGATCGCTGCGAGTACTAGATGGTGCCGTAGTTGTATTTGATGGGAAAATGGGAGTTGAGGCTCAATCCGAAACAGTTTGGCGCCAAGCAAATAAATATAAAGTTCCTCGCATTTGCTTTATTAACAAGATCAATCAAACTGGCGGTGATTTTTACAAATCACTAGATAGCATTCACAAACGTTTGACAAAAAATGCCTTACCAATTCATCTGCCAATTGGTTTCGAAAAAGATATCAACGGTGTCGTTGATTTGATAGACATGAAGGCATACACCTACTCAGATTTTGCCGACCATCAATTAGTCGTTGGCGAAATTCCAGCTGATATGATTGAAAAAGCCAAAAACTCACGAAGTTTATTGGTTGAAGCAGCTGTCGAAGCTGATGATGAATTATTTGAAAGATTCCTAGAAAAAGGTGAAGATTCAATAACAATTGATGAACTTAAAATGGCTCTTCGAAAACGTGTGCTAGCTGGTGATTTCTATCTTGTTACTGGTGGCGATGGACGTGGTGTTATAGTTGAAAAGGTTCTAGATTTAGGTGTTGATTATTTACCATCACCACTTGATGTCGATGCCATTTGGGGACAAAACCCAAAAACTGGTGACGAAGTTCAGCGCAAACCTGATGCCAAAGAACCTCTAGCAGGCTTGGCCTTTAAAGTGGCGACCGACCCATTTGTTGGAAAATTAATTTTTGTACGTGTATATAGTGGCGTAATGACAGCCGGTTCATACGTTCTGAATACGACAACTGGAAACAAAGAGCGTGTTGGACGAATTGTTCGAATGCATGCCGATAAACGTGAAGATATTGATTCAATTGAGGCAGGCGACATTGCGGCAGTCGTTGGGTTAAAAGATACTTTTACTGGTGCCACTCTTTCTGACGTTTCACATCCAATTACGCTTGAATCTATTACATTTCCTGAACCGCCAGTATCAATTGCAGTTGAGCCAAAAACTAAATCGGATCAAGAAAAAATGGGTATTGCCTTGCAGCGTCTTGCCGAGGAAGATCCAACTTTCAGAATTCATACTGATGATGAGACTGGTCAGACTATTATGTCTGGAATGGGTGAATTGCATTTGGATATTTTGATTGAACGAATGAAACGTGAGTTTAACGTCGAAGCAAATATTGGTGAGCCTCAGGTTGCCTTTCGTGAATCTATCAAGGGTACTTCAGACGTACAGGGAAAACATATCAAGCAATCTGGTGGACGCGGGCAGTATGGTGATGTATGGATTAAATTTGAACCAAACGAACCTGGCAAAGGATTTGAGTTTATCGATTTGATTAAAGGAGGTGTTGTTCCACAGGAATATCGTAAACCAGTCGAAGCCGGAGTTCGAGAAACATTGGATGGCGGCGTAATCGCGGGCTACCCAGTTGTTGATATCAAGGCGACTTTGCACGACGGTAGTTATCACGATGTTGACTCAAGTGAATTAGCCTTTAAACTAGCCGGTAGTATCGCAACTCGAGATGGTATTAAACAGGCAAATCCGATACTACTTGAACCAATTATGCACGTCGAAGTTACAACTCCAGAAGAGTTTATGGGTGATGTTATCGGAGACCTAAACTCACGGCGTGGCCGAATTGAAGCTATGGATGATCTAAGTGGTGGAGCTAAATTAATCAAGGCTCTTGTTCCACTTGCTAATATGTTTGGATATACCAATGATATTCGTTCAATGAGTCAAGGTCGAGCAGCTAGCACGATGGAGCTTGCTCGGTACGAAGAAGTACCTCCAAATGTTGCCAAAGAAATAATCGAAAAACGATCCAGCAAATAAAACATAAAAATAGCTTTACGAAGTGTACAATTATCTGTATAATGTCAGATATACGTCGTGAGGTAATATTACTTACGTCTAGAAAAATAATAAATAGCTGTTCGCAATATTGCGAAAGCCAAAGGAGAAAATTAAATGGCAGATTTTGATCGAACAAAACCTCATGTAAACGTAGGCACAATGGGTCACGTCGACCACGGCAAAACAACATTAACAGCAGCAATTACTTCAGTACTTGCCAAAAGAATGCCAAGTGATGTGAACAAAGTTGTTACTTATGCTCAGATTGATAATGCCCCCGAAGAGCGAGCACGTGGAATTACCATTGCATCGTCTCATCAGGAATACGAAACAGCAAAACGTCATTACGCTCACGTTGATATGCCCGGACACGCTGATTATATTAAAAACATGATTACTGGTGCGGCTCAGATTGACGGCGCTATTTTAGTTGTTGCAGCCAATGATGGACCATTGCCACAGACACGTGAGCATGTATTGCTTGCAAAACAAGTTGGCGTTCCAAAAATTCTGGTTTTTCTAAATAAAATGGATCTGGCGGATCCAGAACTAGTTGAACTAGTTGAAATGGATATTCGTGAACTTTTGGCTAAAAACGGATTTGACGAGAATGCTCCAATTATTAAAGGTTCTGCCACCAAAGCACTAGAAGGCAACAAAGAAGACGAAGATGCAGTTATGGAATTAGTCCAAGCATTAGATGATTACATTCCAGAACCTGTTCGCGATTTGGACAAACCATTCTTGATGCCAATCGAAGACGTTTTTTCAATCAAAGGACGTGGTACAGTTGCGACTGGACGTATTGAACAAGGTGTTGTTAAACTTAACGACCCAATAGAAATCGTAGGTATCAAACCTACTCAATCGTCAGTCGTTACTGGTATTGAAGCTTTCAAAAAGAATCTTAATCAGGGTCAAGCCGGTGATAACGCTGGATTATTGCTTCGTGGAATTGAACGCGAACAAATCGAACGTGGTCAGGTCGTTGTAAAACCAGGTAGCTTAACTCCCCATACAGAATTTGATGCAGAAGTATATATCCTTAAAAAAGAAGAAGGTGGTCGTCACACCCCATTTTCAAAGGGTTATAAACCACAGTTTTACTTCCGAACAACCGATGTTACGGGTGAAGTTGAACTTCCAGCTGACAAAGAGCTTGTCATTCCTGGCGATACATTAACATTCAAGGTCAAACTACTTGCCCCAATTGCCATGGAGCAAGGTCTGAACTTTGCAATTCGCGAAGGTGGTAAAACCGTTGGTGCTGGTGTAGTAACGAAGATTATAAAATAATCCTCGAAACCCAACATAGCCAAGTCGAAGTTTAGTAACCAAGATTATTAAATAAATTTTGCACACAACCTAAACTAAAAAAACGTAAAAATAAACAGGTACCTCCATAAGAGGGGTACTTGTTTTTTGACTAATACTAATGATAATGTAAAAATAGGTTTTATGCGTTGGGATAACATATAATATTATGAATTACTCTGAAAGACCTGTTTCTAACACAAAGTTGAATAGTCAACCTGTAAATATTTCAGAATGTGCGGACGTAACTGTTCAGGCGTTAAAAATTCTAGGATTAGATATCGCAAAAGATGCCGACTATTTAACCGAATTATATAATGAAAAATATAGTTTGCTTTTAGATGGTCAACCAAGATCTGGTGAACCATTTGCACAATTGCAACTAGATAATGATTTTAGGTTACGAACAATGCTCGATAAAATAGACAATCAAACATATAATAATAAAAAATATCAGAGATTTTCCGTTTGGTACAAGGCGCCGTGGACAAAGAATCCAACGAATGAAAATTTTTTTCATAAAAATATTCGTCGACGTGATGCGAATAATGCCAGCTTAAGACACTTAACGGGTCAAGCTCGTTTAGCTTTGAATGATGGTAAAAATCCTATGGAACCAGTAATTTTTTTTGCAGATATACCTTTCGATGCCGAAAATGTAAATGACGACGACAAAGATAAATCAACTCAACTTGGTTTATTATCAATCGAAAAAGCAAAATATGAATTAGAAAATCCACAATTTAATCTTCAGGCATTGGATGTCGCTAGTTATGCTATGTTGGCATTGCAAAGGCGAATAAGAGGCGTCGAAATGCCAATTACATTTGGCACAATGATTATTCCTGATTTAGGGCGCAAAAAATCATTCGGAGGTACTGCGATAAGTATTGTTCACAGCAGTGTGAGTGGTCAACTTGGGTTGGGCTGGTCGCGAGGAAATCCCAGTAATCTAACCGGGTTTGGCATTTCAATTGGTCATAAATAGTTTTAGAATATCATGTCTATTAATGTAGCAATAGTATCAATACACAATTTGTCTGGTAAATAATATGATGTTATAATTCAAAATAGATTGCGGGTAAAAAGAAGGGTAAAATCATCGCGGTTATTATAGGTGAAGTTTAAGTTCATTCGTATGTATTTAAACTTTGTCTAGCAATAGGCAACGAACCTAAAACTCTATGAGCGAGGTGAAATGTGACTGGAAGGTATATTGTTGTCTGGGTCCCGGATTCTGGAACTTTGTTCGGCGTAGATAAACTCTATGTCGAATGTCCAAAATGCTCGGGTCTGAAGGTGACGAAGGATCGGCCCATCGTTCCCGAGTTTCACTTCTGCAGCAATTGTAACGAGATCTTGGTTGTCAAATGAAGTGGGCTGCCTACATCAGTTTACTTAGTTGGACAACTGATTTCGACTCCAAAGGAGGACATGCCTGCCCTTACTGTAACGACTGGAACGTTGATGATGGGCCTCGCGACTCTATCCTCGTATGGTGCAGCAAGTGTCGGTGCCATTACAAAATAAAGCGGAGGTTGCATCTGACATGACTTGCCCAACGTGCAATAAACCTATGCACGAGGGATCCTGGAACTCTCATCATCTATATTTCCCTCATGCAATCTACAGAGGGACAAGAAAAGGTGAGCTGAAGGTTCCAATACATGTTCTGTGCCACAGAGAGTTGCATGAATTCTGGATGCGGCACTGTCGATCAAAAAAAAGACGACAGTGCTTTGGCTGCAAATTCATCAACGTCTGCTGTTACGCATACCGTTCGTAGAGGCTTCGCACTGTGTAAGCATCCGCAGTCAGCGAAACGAGCTGGACATCTCGTTAAACTGTCCAAATATTTTTTAAATAATTAATAGTCAAAGATTAAATTCAAAAATACTGAGATTTTTCTTTGCCTAGTAATAACTAGACAATGAAATTTGAAATTTACTATGAAAATACCATCAACGACGCATATCATTGAGGATGATAACTCAAATTGGGGGGTTATCGTGAAGAAAAATTTTTTTACACCTGATAACGCGTATGCTGATTGGGATTCTATTCACTACAAGACTATCTGCACGGTCATCGTAGAGGGGTGTGTTGACGTTGAAGAGATCGTAGAGAGTATGTTGTTCTCTCTTTGTCAAGTCGGACTGCTGGAGGCAGGAGACAGCTTTAAGTTCTCTATGTCCGGAGACATGATCATCATCGGCAAGGCCCACTCAAACATCAAACTCAACTACGAAGACACTGTGAATTGACATAGGCAAGTAAATTTCAATTTTCGCTTTGCGACATCCAATTCGCAATAGCGAAACGAGCTGGGCGCTCGCTAAAACGCCCATTTTTCATTTAATTGATATTTTCGTTTTATCATAAATATGATAAAATTGTCTAAGAATAAAACCAAAAATTATAAAAAATAGATAGGTTTAATATAAAAAAATTATTTAAAAATTATCCGGCATTTACAATCGTTGAACTGCTCGTTGTTATTGTAGTAATTGGTATTTTAGCGGCCATAACTATAGTGGCGTATACAGGTATCAGTCAAAAAGCAATCGAAGGCACACTGCAGTCCGATTTAGATAACGCATCTAAGAAATTAAAACTATATCAGATAGATAACGCCTCATTTCCATCATCATTGTCTAATGATGGCAACGGGAATTATTGCCCATCGCCTCCAGATCTCAGATACTGCATTAAGCCAAGTCAAGGCAATGAGTTTTTAAATTATACTTCATTAAGTTCTAATGTATTCACCCTTGACGTTAGACACACTGCTGACGGTATAACATATCACATTACGAATGATACTGCACCGGTAAAGGTTATTACTGGTGGCAGTACAGTAATAACTTCAATAGCATCAATCGGTGGTACAGCTCAGATTGGTCAAACATTATCCGCTGGTACAATAACGCCTTCCGCTGCAAATGCGTCCTATCAATGGCAAATATCTGACACTGTAGGTGGTACATATACAGACATAGACGGAGCAACCTCAAATAGCTATATTCCAAAAATCACTGGATGGGATGAAGAATATTTAAATTATTTGACAGATCTAGGTAAATTCATCAGAGTTGTTGTCACAGGTATCGGTGGTTATACAGGGACGGCAACAAGTACACCGACTGCGGCTGTTCTAGACGAAGCACCCGGAATAATCTCTGTCGGGAATGTCATCGCGACCGGTAATGTGAATCCAGTAATTACTGTTAGGACAACAAAATGGACCTATTATTGGAAGGTTGGGCTTACACCATCTGACTTTACGTTTAGCTTTGGCACAACCGGTTTAACATTAGCATCTGTAACTCGAATTAATTATAATGACCTGGAGGTTGCATTTAATGGTACTGCTGCTGCAGGGAATATTACTATTCAAGGAAAAACGTCTGCTTTTGATCCAACTGGTCCAACTGCAAGTAACAATCTGACGGTAGTGTCGGGTGGAAGCCCATGGATCGCTGGTATTTCCGGAAGTGCGCTGGACGGGAAGTATGTTTATAAACAAACACTATCATCGAAACTCGCGTGGAAAACTACTCAGACAACATGTGTTTCTCCGCAGTGCGCTACTGGTTCTGATCCTGACCATCCAACAAGTCCAGTTTTAGTCAGTCCACAAACATATCCTGCAGTAGACTTTTCTGCATACCCAGCTCAAAACGCCTGCAAAGCACTTGGAGGGAGACTTCCTAATGTGCATGAGTTGATGGCTATGCCGACGAATTTAGGAAGTTATGGCAATAACTTTAACGAACAAATGGCCAGTTATTGGTCAGCCACAGAGTTGGAAGGCGTTAGCTATGCATCATATATCGGTGATCTTTGGTATAACTACACTATGAACTCAGGTATGGATATGAGTGGAGATTACGGTTTCGCAATCAGGTGTGTCAAGTAATAGATTGATATATTATTAGCCTGATGTTACAATTGCAAGCATATTATTAATGATATCGAGAACTACGTTGTGACAGAGAGCAAACTGGTTCATAGCACGCCTATTTAGGCGACCGCATCATTCGATACGGTGTAGGTTACGATATAACAATCTGCCTTATGGCGGAAAAGGAATCAACAAATGGCAGAAAAAGATAAAGAACAAAGCCCACGTATTCGAATACGCCTTAAAGCCTATGACTACAAAGTCATTGATCAATCAGCAAAGCAAATCATTGACACTGCAATTCGCACTGGGGCAAGCGTATCAGGACCAGTGCCACTGCCAACGCGTCGAAGCGTCTTTACGGTTGTCAAATCTCCTCACGTTTATAAAAAAGGTGGAGAAGCCTTTGAGATGCGAGTTCACAAACGTTTAATTGACATCACAAATGCAACACCGAAAACAATTGATAGTTTGCAGAACCTTAGCCTACCAGCCGGTGTTGATGCCGAAATTAGAATGTAATTATCGTATTTGTAAGGCTGTTAAGTATAGTGGATGTTATTAAGCATGTCGTTTATGTTAATCTGGATTTGTAATATCCAAAGAGCTAATGCAAGAACCAAAATTAGTAAAATTGACCAATAGACAGTTTGATCTGTCACACGAAAAGATACAAAAGGTGCTGTCTCCTTACTGACCTTGAATGATTTTAGCTGTGCTTTTTTATGACCCTTATGAGTTTTAACTTTTTTTGTTGTTGCCATGATGACTAATACTCCTTTAATGGTACTATATAGCTTCAGTATGACTTATTTTATAAATAAACTCAAGCACTATAATCAAATAAATCTATCAGGCTTTACTGATATACCTCACCACCACTTATACCAAAAAATTCTTCTAGAGTAGAAATAGTGTTTTTATTCATTTCTGCAGCCAATTCTCGACCTACGTATCTATAATGCCAAGGTTCAGATTTATAACCAGTTATTTGTTGCTTGTCAGATGGATAACGCAATATAAAACCGAATTCATAGGCGTGCCCCGCTAGCCAAATACCTTCAGCCGTTGATCCAAAGCATGAATCAAGATTGCAACTTGTTCCGGTGCTGCTGCCAAGATCAGTTGCCAAACCCGTTTGATGTTCGCTGTATCCTGGTCTGGCACTAAAAGTATCTGTAGAAGCCTGGCCATAAGTTGCAACGTAATTATTATAAAGATAATTTTGTGTATCATATGAACGATAACTACTGACAATCGTAAAATTAACTCCTTCTGCGAGTGCAGCATTATTCATCGCGTCAAAATCTGCCTGGGCTTTGCTGGAGATTGTGGCACCGACTGTATTGATAAGGTCGCCTGGTGAATAATTTATAGGGGTTAGTGGATGCTGTTTATTCACCACAATCCATATACTTTTTGGATCAGTTGTGGAATATTTAGATTTAGAGAACTGTGGAATAACCGGGCTAGACTTTTCGACAGTTTTTTCGACAGGGAGGGTTACAGCTTTCTTCTCTGTACTGGCTTTTTTAACTGAAACTTGAACGTTTTTTGGAACAACGGGCGACAAAACAGTTTTAGACCGTAACCAAATGACTGTCAAAAAACTGGCAAGTATGACGATTATTAATGAAATTAGTATCTTTTTCCAATGATTTTTGAATCTACTCATCAAGCTAATTTTATCACTAACATAAACAATAGTATATTTGGCATTACGAACCACAAAAAAATTAAGTTTTTAACAATATTGATTGACGTCTAACAGATGATGTGCTAAAGTTAATCAGTAACTTAATCGAAAATAACAACGATTCTTGGTGAATTGGTAAGTCCGAAACAGATACGGATACTGCCTTCCACCAAGAATTTTAAGTGGGAGCAAAAGGGCTATGAAAGCACTTCTCGGTACCAAAATTGGTATGACCCAAATCACTAGTAAGGATGGCGTTATGATTCCAGTGACGTTAATTTCTGCTGGCCCAGTGACTGTGACTCAGGTAAAAACCGTCGAATCTGATGGGTATATCGCAGTACAAGTGGCGTATGGTGAGGGTAAGAACCTGAGCAAGGCCGTGGCTGGACATACAAAACCAGCCGGAAGTACACCGAAATTTATTCGGGAAATTCGTGTTGATGAACTACCAGAGGGCCTCTCGTTAGGTAATACGTTTGACGTAACGACATTTTCACTTGGTGATATTGTTGACGTCACAGGTACAAGCAAAGGTAAAGGTTTTGCAGGAACTGTAAAAAGACACAATTTTATGACCAGTCGACACACTCATGGTGGTCAAGGCGATGTTCGAAAAGTTGGTTCAATTGGGTCTATGTATCCACAACATGTTTTTAAAGGTAAACGAATGGCAGGACGTATGGGGCATGATCAGGTAACTGTTAAAAACCTGGTCGTTGCATATCTTGACCCTCAGAATAATTTAATTGGTCTGCGTGGCGCTGTTCCAGGTCCTAAAAAAGGGTTGATTATTATTGGAGGAAAAGAATCCTCTGTCGCGAATGCTAAGGAGGACAAGTAATGGCTGAAACAACAAAACCAACTCCTGTAAAAGTTATCTTGCCAAAAGAAATTTTTAATGTTGATGTTAAGAATCATGAATTGTTAAAGCTAGCCTATGATAGTTTTCTTGCAAATTCACGATCCGCACATGCAAATACTAAAAAGCGCGGCGAAGTAAGTGGTGGAGGCAAGAAACCATGGGCACAAAAAGGTTCAGGACGTGCTAGGTTTGGTTCATCCCGAAATCCAATCTGGCGTGGTGGCGGTATTGCCTTTGGCCCGAATGGTAGCGAAAATCACATGAAACGACTTTCGACTACTAGCAAGCGGGTGGCGTTACGCCAGGCACTGACATTAGCAAACAAAGCCAACAAAATTATAGTTTCAGACTTTAAAACTACTGGTAAAACTAGTTCAGCAGCTAAATTTTTAACAGATAACAAACTTGATCGAAAAGTGCTGTTGGTTGTTGATGAAAAAACGCCGCAAATTTTACGTGCGACTAACAATATTCAAAATATTTTACTGATTAGAGCAAATTACCTGAGTGTTTATCATATCCTAAATGCCGATAAAATTGTTTTTTCAGCCAAATCAATTGATGTTGTCAAATCATGGTTAGGAGGCGCCAGGTCCTCAAAGACTTTGGTAAAGGAGGATAAA